>CAZHWB010000021.1:0-11141 GCA_964536105.1 uncultured Aquificales bacterium
TCATCTGGAAAATAATCCATCAATGTGTATGGTGGTTCTCCAGGTTTTCTACCGTCAAAATATCTTGAGTAATTTTCTATCCCTTTACATGTTCCAAGCTCTAACATCATTTCAATATCATAATTTGTTCTCTGCCATAATCTATTGGCTTCTATCTCTTTCCCAGCTTTTCTGAATTCTTCTACTTCTTTTTCAAGGTCTATCTGGATTTGTTTGATAGCTTCAACCATATCAGGCCGTGGTATTACATAATGGCTGGCTGGAAAGATAACTGTAGTATTTAATTTTTGTTTTATATCCCTATTAAAAAGGTTAAGTTCTGTGATGCTTTCTATTTCATCTGCGAAGAATTCAATTCTTAAAATTCTGTCTTCTGTGTGGGAAGGTATTACTTCTACTGTATCTCCTTTTACCCTGAAAGTTCCTCTTTTGAAAGAAAAATCATCTCTGACGTATTGAAGTTCTACAAGCCTTTTCAGGAGGGTCTGTCTGTCAATTTCCTGACCTACATAAAGATGAAGTCTTAGTTTTTCATAAAATTCAGGGGTTCCAAGTCCGTAGATACATGAAACTGAAGCAACAACAATAGTGTCAGGTCGTTCTATCAGGCTTTTTGTAGCAGAGTGTCTTAATCTGTCTATTGCATCATTAATTGAACTGTCTTTTTCAATATAAAGGTCTTTTTCAGGAACGTAAGCCTCAGGCTGGTAGTAATCGTAATAAGAAACAAAATACTCAACTGCGTTTTCAGGAAAAAGCTCTTTTAGTTCCCTGTAGAGCTGTGCTGCCAGAGTTTTATTGTGGGTAAGCACAAGGGTTGGTTTTCCATACTTTTCTATAACATTTGCTATGGTAAAAGTTTTTCCTGTCCCTGTTGCTCCAAGCAAAACCTGTTCTTTAACTCCATGTTTAAGGTTTTCATAAAGTTCTTTTATCGCCTTTGGCTGGTCCCCTGCAGGTTCAAAGGGTTTTTTTATATTAAAAGGGCTTTTTGCCATTTTGACTCCTTTTAAGAAAATCTTCAGGAAAAATAAAATATTTTCTATTTTTCTTTTTATCAATTCTTTTGTTGTTATTTTTTTTAACTGGTATAAACTATTTTGAAAAAAGAGGGTTTTGATGAGATATATATTTGGACCTGTTTATTCCCGTAGGTTTGGTATTTCACTTGGGATAGACCTATCCCCAGATAAAAAAAGGTGTAATTTTGATTGTCTGTATTGTGAGCTTGATAGATCAAAACCTGTTGACAGTTATGATAATCCTCCAGATCCTGGGGAGATTTTCAGGGAACTTAAAGGTTTTCTGGAAAAAAATCCTGAGCCGGATGTTATAACAATAACATCTAATGGTGAGCCAACCCTTTATCCTTACCTTGATTCCCTTATAACAATGGTAAACAGTATAAAGAACTCCTCAAAAACCCTTATACTTTCAAACGGTTCTACCATTTATAAAGAAGAGATACAAAAAACATTAAAAAAATTTGATATTGTAAAGATTTCCCTTGATGCTGTTTCACAGCAGATTTTTAAAAAGATTGACAGACCCCACAGCGGTATTTCATTGGAAAAAATTTTAGAAGGATTAAAAAGCTTCAGGGAGGATTTTAAAGGAAAGCTAATTATAGAGATACTGGTTGTTAAATATGTAAATGACAAAGAGGAGTATATAAAGGAAATAGGGGAGGTTTTAAAAGATATAAAACCAGACAGAGTTGATATAGGAACTGTTGATAGACCACCAGCTTATAGGGTTTTCCCGGTGTCCAATGAAAAGCTTTATTATCTTGCTTCTCTTTTGAAAGGTTTTAATGTGAATGTCGTTGAAAGAAGATATGAAAAAACATTTGAATATGACATTTCCCGGGAAGATATCATAAAAACCCTTTCAAAAAGACCTTTAACCAAGGAGGATGTAGAAAATACCTTCTCACTTGAAACAAAGAAAAGGCTCCAGCAGCTTTTAGAAGAAGGTAAAGTTAAGCATAAAAACGGCTTTTTCTTAATAACAGATTAAGAACTTATAAAATAAAACGCTGTTTGATAAAAATCATAAAAGGTATATTCCTGATAATTTAAAATCATACCCAATCAAATCAAAACCGTAGGAGGTTAGCATGGCAGTAACAGTTAATTTAAAAGGAAATCCTGTTGCATTGGCAGGACCAGAATTAAACGTTGGAGACAGAGCTCCAGAAGCTGTAGTTGTAGCTTCAGATCTTTCTGAAAAAACAATCGGTGGGGCAAAAGGAAAACCACAATTAATTATCACTGTTCCTTCTTTAGACACACCTGTTTGTGAAACAGAAACTAAAAAATTCAATGAGATTGTTGCAGGACTTGATATTGACGTAACAGTTGTTTCAATGGACCTTCCTTTTGCTGAAAAGAGATTTTGTGAATCTTTCAATATTGAAAATGTAACAGTAGCTTCAGACTTTAGATACAGAGATATGGAAAAATACGGAGTTCTCATTGCTGAGGGTGCTTTAAAGGGTATCCTTGCAAGGGCTGTATTTGTTGTTGATGCTGAAGGAAAAATTGTTTACAAACAGCTTGTTCCTGAAATCACAGAAGAACCTAACTATGATGATGTTCTTTCTTGTGTAAAATCTCTATAAATAAAAACCCCGCTTAAGCGGGGTTTTTTATTCTTTATTTCCTTTTAAAGAATTTATCAGATCTAAAACTTCCGTTGGAAATGGAAATACAATTGTTTTTGTCCCCTTTTGACCAATGTTATTAAGGGTTTCCAGATATCTAAGCTGTATTGCAAGGGGTTGTTTAGACAGCATATCTGCAGCCTCAACAAGTTTTTCAGCAGCCTGATATTCTGCTTCTGCTGATATAATCTTGGCTCTTCTTTCCCTTTCTGCTTCAGCCTGTTTTGCCATTGCTTTTACAAGCTCTTCAGGTAGGTCAATCCTTTTAAGTTCAACAGCTACAACTTTAACTCCCCATGCATCTGTTTCCCTATCTATAATTTCCTGCAGTTTCATATTTATCTTGTCCCTCTGGGATAGAAGTTCATCAAATTCTGCCTGTCCACAAACACTTCTTAATGTTGTTTGTGCTATCTGTGATGTTGCGTAGATATAATCCTCAACATTGACTATAGCCTTCACAGGATCAACAACCCTAAAATAAACAACAGCATCAACCTTAACAGGGACGTTATCCTTCGTTATAATGTCCTGTGTAGGAACATCAAGGGTAACTACCCTTAGAGAAACCTTAACCATTTTATCTATCACTGGAATAAGAATTATAAGGCCGGGACCTTTTGCTCCTATAACCCTCCCAAGACGGAATATAACTCCCCTTTCATACTCAGGGAGTATTTTAATGGCAGAGGCTAAAAATATCACAAGTAAGACAAGAAAAACAATAACTGAAGGTGCCATACCTAGCTCCTCTATATACTTTATTCCTTCAAAAAATATGTCTGGACCTAAAGCAACAACAATATATATTCCTATAAATATAAGAACAGGTAAAAATCTACCCATGGAACAGACCCTTTTTTAGATTTTTTCTTAAAATAACCACTTTTTTTGAAAAAGAAAAGACCTGTCAGTATGTTTGACAGGTTGTGTTTATACTGGAAAGATGTTTCTTTATTTTTTCAAGATAATTTGATATTTTCTGAATACCCATGTATATCTTCTTGTTTTCATCTATAACCTCTATAAGAGGGTTACTTATCTCTGTAACTATTCCCCTTGTTGAATCTACAAGTTTGTTTACCTCTGTAAATATGATTGAAAAACTTGTTTCTGTCTGATGGGCGGATTCAACCATTCCGTTTAGGTATAAAAATTCCAACCTCTTTATAAGTATTTTCAGTTTTTTTATATCTTCGCTTATATCATTTAAAAGCTTATTTAATGCATGGGAAAGTTTTAAGTCCTCCTGGGAAGATTGATCAAGTAAGTACATAAGATCGCATAGGCTCTGTTCTGAAGAACTCGCCATATCTGCTGAAAGCATCTCGCTTAGAAACTGGGTTATAGTGAGTATTTCCAGTTTTGAGATGCTTATAGAATCTACTATTTTTTGTAATACGTATGAAATTTCATCTGTTGTATTTTTCATTTCTTCAATGATTTTATTTCCAATTTCAGAGTTTTTCCTCATTTCTGCCGATAATACCGAGAAGGAGGTTCCTTCACTTCCAAGTTTAAATGATTCAACAGATGAATTCAGGGATATAAGCCTGATATTGTCTGTAAGGTTGAATATATATTCTGATTTTTCCTTTAGTATCTTCCCAAATCTTTCAAGCTTGTCTATTTTTGAGTAAATATTGTCGTATATACTATCAATATCTTTGCTGTATTTAAAAACAGCATATATAGCTTTTGAAAATTCATCACTTGGGTATATGTCCACTGTTTTAATCTTCAAATGTTCCCATTTAGACAAAATCTCTTCTCTTAAAACAGAATACATAAACTCATCGTAATTTTTAAATCCAAGCTTCTCCAGCTCTTCATTTAAAGAGCTTAAAGCATCATCTACTCCAAATTTTCTCTCAATGTCAAGGAGCTTTTTGTAGAGGGCAGGGATAACTTTGAAGTATTCACTTGTTGGTTTTACCCTGATTGAAAGGTACTTTTTTATTTTTCCATCTTTTCCAATGATAGGAAGGACAAGGGCGACAACCCAATAGTAAGAACCGTCTTTTGCCATATTTTTTACGTACGCAATGATAGGTTTTTTATTTTTTATGTAATCCCACAGAAGTTTAAATACCGTTTTCGGCATATCTGGATGTCTTACTATGTTGTGGGGCTGTCCTATAAGTTCTTCTGGTGGGTATTTTGCTATTTTATAAAATACCTTATTTCCAGATAGTATAATGCCTTTTGTATCTGTGCTTGAAAAAAATATCTCATCTACATTGAATTTTGCCTCAACATTTTTAGGCTGAACTTTTGCTACTCTCACTTCCACTCTCCCCTGAAATTTTTAAATCAAGTAAATTAGCTAAGTCATTGAGACTTAAAATCTCATCCTCTTTATTATCGATATCATCAATAACATTTTCAATCAATTTTTTCTTTTCTTCAAGTTTTTGTAAAATTTTTTCTTCAATGGTGCCTTTCATCACAAGATTGTATATATTTACCCTTTTTGTTTGTCCTATCCTGTGTATCCTGTCTTCAGCCTGCCAGATTTTAGCAGGGTTCCAATGAAGATCAAAAAAAACGGCATAACTTGCCTGTGTAAGGGTTAATCCTTCCCCTGCTGATGTAATTGTTCCAATAAAAATATATTTTTTGGGATTGTTCTGGAAGTTTTCTACAGCCTTTCTTTTTTCCTCGTGGGACATCTTCCCGTGGTATACAACAATATACTCAGGATTTATATACATTTTTAAATTTTTTACAATCTTTTCCAGACCCTCTTTAACAAAATTTGTAAAAACAACAACCTTTTCCTCATTTTTTATCAGTTCAAGGATTATCTCCCTTAATCTATACATCTTAGGACTTTCTATACTTTTTGAAGGGAAGTTACATATCTGTCTTAATTTCTGTATCGCAGATATGATATTCTGCTTCATTATAAAGTTAAAGTTTTTCTGGTCTTTATATCTGTCTACCAGGGAGTTTAATCTTTCAGTTTCTTTCCCAAGGATGTACTCATACTCATTTTTTTGAATAGGTGTTAACTCTAGTTTTTCAACTTCCGGTGGAAGTTTTTCAGGAAGCTGGGATAAAACATCCCTTTTTAATCTTCTAAGCATAACAGGTTTTATAAGCTCCTTTGCTTCATCTGGGGATATGCTTCCTTTTATCTCCCTATCTGGAAATAAAAAGGAGTATATAGACAAAAGTTCTTTCAGATTATTCTGAAGGGGAGTTCCACTTAATGCCCATCTGTACTTTGCAAATCTGCTGATAAACCTTACAGCTTTGCTTTTTTTAGCATCTGGATTTTTTATGTTGTGGGCTTCATCTAACAGGATAATATCAAGGTCTTCCGCAAATTTTTTTAACATCTGCTTTTCAAATTTATAATCGTTTTTTAAGGTGTCGTAACTTATTAGATAAACGTGGCTTTTTACCTTCCATAAAACTTTTCTACCCTCCTTTGTATCCCTTACTGTTATAAACTGTATTTCTGGTGCCCATTTTTTCAGGTGTTCTTCCCATACTGTAATTAAGTTTGAAGGAACAACAATAAGGGCCTTCTTTACTTCCCCTTTTATAAAAAGGATACGGAGGGCTGTTGTTGACTGGACGGTTTTTCCGGTTCCCATCTGGTCAGCTAAAAGTGCAGATTTGTTTGATATTAAAAACTTTATCCCCTGAACCTGATATGGAAAAAGCTCTGAAGGAAATGAAAGTTCCTGTGGAAGGTCAAAATCAATCTCAGGCATTAAAACAGGAATAAGGATATCAAAAATAGAAAGGTTTTTAATATTCTCTTTTTTTCTTGATTTTTTCTCTTTTAGCTGGGATATATTAAAACCTTCCTCTTTTTTAAATCTCTTTCCTAATATTCTGAAATCAGGTATATCTTTAAGGAGGTTATTTGAGGTTTTTATAATATCCCTTTCACGGAAAAGCAGGCTTCCCTTTTCATCTATAATGGAAATACCAATCATCTTTTTCCTCTTTTTGAAGGTTTTAAAGACTTTTCGGTATTTAAAATAAAAAAACTAGTGGAAAATATGTTTTAAAAATTGCCCAAAATCTCTGTTTGTAAGGAATGTAAGTAAGATATAAAGAAATAGACCTACAGATAAAGCTGTTATAACCCCATATATATCAGGTAGAAACTTTAAAAGATAGTAAGCAGTAATTCCAGATACAAGGGAAACAGCAAGGGGAACAGCTACTTTCTCATGGTACTCTATAAATGAAGCCCCGCACATTCTTTTTACAAGGAAGAACCAGTCTATAGTAACAAGGAGTATATGGGACACTGCAAGGGCTAAGGCAACCCCTCCTAAACCGTAAAAACTTCCTATAAAAATCCAGGATGGTATGTAAATAAGCATTACCAAATTCCAGTAAAATTCTATATCAGGTCTTCCCCTTGCAAGGATAAGTGAACCTACCGGATTTCCAACAGCCCTGAACATAAAATAAACAGACAACAGCTGAAAAATAAGGATACTTTTTTTCCATTCTTCCCCTAAAAGTACCTCTATAATCCATGGAGCAAGGACTATGATGCCGGTGTATACAGGAAAATTGACAGATGAAACATAACCAACTGTTTTTAAATAAATTTCTCTAAGCTTTTGAATATCATCCTGAAATTTGCTCATAACAGGGAATGTAATTCTTGTAACAATAGGATTTATAAGATATGCAGGCCTCATAACAATCTGTTTTACAACACTGTATATTCCCACTGATTCTGTTCCAAGGAGTTTACCAATAAGAAGAATGTCCAGCTGGGAGCTAAAGTAATTTGTGATTCTTTCACCTAACTGGAAAAGACCAAATTTTACAAAAAATAATATCTCTTTAAAAGAAAAGAAAAATGAAGGCCTGTGAATGGAAATTCCTTTTAATACAAAAAGAACTGTTTCTAAAAAAACCATTACAACCAGGGAATAGACAAGGGCATAAACCCCAAACCCTTCATAGGCAAGTAAAACAGCAACAATCAAACTTACAACCCGGGATATTATTTCTATCTTTGCCACAGTATTAAAAAGAAGTTTTTTTTCAAATAGAGCTTTAAACTGGAAAGAAAAACTCTGAAGAAAAACTGTAAGCCCTACAATGGGAATGATTACATTAAGCTCTTTTTCAGAATAAAAAGATGAAAAGAAAGGGGTTATACCCAGGATAACAAGGAAAAGGATAAATCCTACAAAAATATTAAACCAGTATAAACTACTCAGCTGTTTTTCTGTTATATCCTGCCTGTATATAATTGCATTGCTTACTCCACCATCTGCAAAAACCTGCATAAAACCAATAACAACTGAGGCTAAAGCCATAAGTCCAAAATCTTCAGGGGAAAGAAATCTTGCAAGGATAGATATTTTTAAAATCTGGACAACAGCCCCAACCACTGTTGACAGGGCTGTCCATTTTATCCCCCTTATAGCCTTTTCCTTTAAACTCAATATAGTTCCTTTACACCCTTATTTTTGACAGAACTTCCTTCCTTACAAAGAACAGGTTTATATACTCACATATCATATCAACCTGTTCCTCTGTCAGGTCGTAAAACATAGGTAGTCTTAAAAGTCTTTCACTTTCCCTTGTTGTATATCTGTCTTCCCCGACAAATTCCCCAAACTTTTTACCTGCCGGTGCTGAATGGAGGGGAATATAGTGGAAAGTTGTCTGTATTCCTTTGTCTTTTAGATATTTCATTAGTCTGGAACGTTCTTCTATGTCCTTAACTTTTATATAGAATATGTGGCCGTTGTGTCTGCAGTGGTCAGGTATCCTTGGAAGTTCTATAATCTCCTTATCCTGGAGATGTTTCAGATTTTGGTAGTACCTGTTCCACAGTTGAACCCTTTTTTTTGTTATCTTTTCAGCTTCTTCAAGCTGTGCATAAAGAAAAGCTGTATTTAGCTCGCTGGCAAGAAAACTTGAGCCTACATCTATCCATGTGTACCTGTCTATAAGACCCCTTGCAAATGCTAAACGGTTTGTTCCCTTTTCATAAATTACTTCAGCCCTATAAACGAGTTTTTCATTATTTACAAGTAAAGCTCCACCTTCACCTGACTGGATATTTTTTGTTTCGTGGAAGCTGTAACACCCTAAATCCCCTATACTTCCCAGAGCTCTTCCTTTGTAATATGCAAGGATTCCCTGGGCGGCATCTTCTATAACAGTAAGTCCGTGGATTTTTGCTATCTCATTTATAGTGTCCATTTCACACCCAACCCCTGCATAATGAACAGGGACAATTGCTTTAGTTCTTGGCGTAACTGCATCTTCTATTTTTGTTTCATCAATATTCATGGTATCTGGTCTAATGTCAACAAACTTTATCCTTGCCCCCCTGAGAACAAAAGCTGTGGCAGTGGAAACAAATGTAAAGGAAGGCATTATAACCTCATCCCCAGGCTGTATATCAGCCAGTATAGCAGACATTTCAAGGGCATCTGTGCAGGAGGTTGTCATTAAAGCCCTTTTTGTACCGGTTTTTTTCTGAATCCAGTTGCTACACCTTTCACTAAACTCCCCACCACCACAAAACTTTCTATTGGCAAATGTTTCTGCCAGATATTTTTGCTCCTTCCCCGTTAGCGCCGGTCTGTTAAATGGTATCATGGCTTAACTCCTTTTATATTTTTTTTCCTATTAATGCCGCAGTTGTTTTTACTGCTAATCTTGGATTTATAGGATTTGCTAGAAACGCCTTTATAAGAAACTTCCTTCCCTCTTTCTTTCTTCCGGCAGTTAAGAGGGCTTCCCCTATCCTCTGGTAAAATTTGCTGATAAGCTTTCTATCCTTCCTTATTTCTTCATAATGTTTTCCAAGTAAAAGTCTGAGGGCTTTTATAAGGGCGTCTATATTTGATGATATGTTACCGGGTATATCGTAGGCTGTTAGAAGGGGCTTTTTTATAAACTTAAATCTGTATTTTTTTGCCAGTCTCAGGAATAGATCCCAGTCCTGAAGCCTTGGAAAACGTTCATCAAACAGCCCTACATTTTCCAGAGCTTTTTTTCTTACAACAGCTGTTGGTGTCCCAACAAAATTTATATGATATAAAAGTTCTCTGTATATGTATCCCTCTGTTTTTTTGACATTTGGAGGGGGTACTATAAACTCTTTATCTCCTACTTTTCTTATGAAAGCTGTATAAACAACGGCAACATCTGGCTCGGCATTCTCAAAAGCTTCCATCTGTATTTTTAACTTTTCCGGATGCCATTCGTCATCGCTGTCCTGGAAGGCAATAAAACTTCCTTTTGCCCTTTTTATTCCTACATTCCTTGCCCCTGCACCCCCTAAATTCCTTGGGTTTTTTATATAAATTATCCTCTCATCTTTAAAACTTCTTACAACCTCCTCTGTGTTGTCCTTTGATGCATCATCAACAATAATAAGTTCAAAATTTGAATAACTCTGCTTCAAAACACTTGATATAGCCCTATCTAGATAGGAAGCCCTGTTATAAGTTGGTAAAATGATACTTACAAATTTTTCCTTCATGATTTACTCCAGGACACCGTTTATTAGTTTTTCTTTCACATCATTTACAACAACACCTACATTTTCTATTCCAATTTCAGATATCTTTCTGTCTATATCCTTTATGGATTGTTTTTTTGTTTTATCTATCCTGAATACAATGAGGGATATATCGCTTTCTTCCATAAGCATAAATACTTCTGGAACAGAATATATAGATGGTGTATTTAAGATTATGTATTTAAATTCCTTTTTCAGCTCTTTAATAATATTTTTCAGAATGTCTGATGTAAAAATGAGATTTTTTGATAAAAATACATCTTCCTTTTCAACTGTTCCTGCTGTGATTATATAAAGATTTTCAAATGCAGGAACCTTCTTAGTTGAGTATTTTATCTGGGCTCTAAATATTTTTTCCTTTTCTGCAGTTATGACTTTTTCTTTAGAAAATCTTTTTACAGCTGTATTTACAGCATTTGTAAGTTTTATATACAGCTTTTTAGCATCCTTAATATTAATGCTATCTACAACATTTTTGATTTCTTCATGTATGTTTTTTATGCTGTCTTCTACAGAAAATCCGTTTTTGAAGCTTTTTCTTATTACTGTATCTAAAATACCCTCCAGTTCCTCAAGTAAAAATACATTTTCCTTTTTCTGTTTTTCCTTTTCTATAACATTGAAAACAGATTTTAAAACCTCTTTTTCAAGGACATTCCTTTCTATGAGATTATCAAGCTCTTTATCTGTATAACTGTATCTTTTGAGTATATCAAGTATTCCTGTTTCATTTGATATGTTGTTGAAATATCTGTGGAGTTTCGGATCGTCAAAATTCAGATCAACAACAACAACTTTATCATTACTTCCAAGTCCAAAGGAAACCCCAAGGTTCGCACTGACAGTTGTTTTTCCATCATTTTTTTCAGGTGATGTGATGAGAATTACCTGCCTCCTTCTTGTTTTTTTAAATAACAGTTGTAGTTTTGCCTTTAAAATTTTAAA
>CAZHWB010000022.1:0-19654 GCA_964536105.1 uncultured Aquificales bacterium
TGTAAGGGAGTTTTCAGGGATAATAAAAAATGAGGTTAACAGATTAAATGAGCTTACAGTCTCCTTTCTTAATTTTTCAAAGCTGATAGAACCAAAATTTGAAAAGGGAAATCTAAACGAAGAGGTAAAGCATTCTGTTGAACTTCTAAAGGAAGATTTTGAGGAGGAAGGAATAAAGGTTATATACAATTTTGATAAAAAAATACCAGATTTTGAGTTTGACAAAAATCTAATAAGACAGGTTATTTTTAATCTTGTTCTAAATGCCCTTGATGCCCTTAAAGAAAAGAAATCTTCAGAAAAATATCTAAAAATATCAACAAGATACATAAAAAGAAAAAGTGATAAAATAGTTTTACTATCTGTTGAGGATAATGGAATAGGAATAAAGGAAGAACATAAAGAGAAAATCTTTAAACCTTTTTTTACAACAAAACAAAAAGGAACAGGTCTTGGGCTTCCTATGGTTTACAAAATAATATACAGCCACAACGGCATTATAAATATGCACAGTGTATACGGGGAAGGGACGAAGTTTGAAATAGAATTTAAAATAGACTGATTGGGGGCTTTCTAAATGAGATTTTTTTTAACATTTGCTTTTTTGATTTTTTTCTGGCAGTTTTCCTACGGACTTGAAAAATGCTACCAGTTTTTTAAAGAAGAAAAGTATCTGAAAAGCTACAGATGTTTTAAAAAAGAGAAAAATATCTTTTATCCGTATGCATTACATTTTGCCATTTTAGAAGCTGATACTGTCGGCCTTGATACAAAAAATATGGAAGAAGAGCTTTTTAGATATGAAGATGTTGCAATAACCCACTATACTTATCTTTTCCTTGCCAGAAAGTACCTTAAAGAAAATCCTGAAAAAGCCCTTATGTATATAAACAGAATATCGGAAGATGCCTTAAAAAAAGAGGATATCCCCTTTTTCCTCTATCTGAAAAGTAAAATATTAAAAGAAAATGGAGAGTTTGACCTTTCCTACAGGATAGAGAAAAAACTTGCCTTAAAATACACCTACGACAGATTTTACGGTTATGAAACCTTTAGAAATATCCTTCCAACCCTTTTAGATGAGGAAATATACACCGCTGTGGATACTTTGCTAAAAAATAGAATGGTAAAAAGGGCTTCATTTCTTCTTCCCCTCCTTGAGGAAACACCAAAAAAGGATTACTACAAGATCAAAATCTACTCAAGACTTGGCAGGAAAAGGGAAGTAAAGAAAATACTATCCAAAATAGATGAGGATCATCCCTACTACAGAAAAATCCTTCCTTATAAAGTAAGTTATGCCTACAAAAAAGAGGAAAAGATGTTTTATATAAACCAGATGAAAAAAGCAGGGATGTTTGAAAAGGCAAATAAAATAGCAAGGGGTTATATGAGGCTGGCTTTTTACAGGAAAAATATAAAAGATTTTAAATTCTATGCCTCCTTAATAGACAGAAACTCAAAGGCTTTCTCAGATAGGGTATGGTTTATATTTTTAAATAAATATAGAAACAAAGATTATATGGGGGCTTTTTTATATCTTTACCAGTATAAGGATATCTTCTCGGAAAAGGAAAAGAACAAGATATACTACTGGCTGTATCTTTCTTCAAAACATTTTGATATAAGCAGTGGAAGGAGATTTTTAAGAAAGGCTGCTTTTTCTAAACATAATGATTTTTATAAAGTTCTTGCCTCTAAAAAACTTGGGATAAAAAGGGTTTCCTTCTCAAAATACACCTGGTCAACAAGGAAACCAAGGCTTACAAAGAACCATAAACTTATTTTTTTACTAAAAAAGAAAGGATTATATAAGTACGCCTATCTTGAGGCTGAATTTTTAAAGAAAAGAGCTTCCTCTGTAAAAGACTACATAAAACTCTCTGTTGTTTTTCCTGAAAAAACGGCAAGGTATTTTTCCTACAGATACTTTAGAATTGATAAAGCATACCCTAAACCTTTCATCCATATTGATAAAGACAGCCTTGTTTATGCAGTAATGAGGCAGGAGAGTTTTTTTGATGCCTATGCCCTTTCATATGCAAATGCTGTTGGACTTATGCAGATCATTCCGTCTACAGGAAGATGGATAGCAAAAAAACTACGTGTAAAAGATTTTTCCCCTTATGACCTTTTTGATCCTGAAATAAATATTAGGTTTGGAAAATGGTATATATACTATCTACTGGATAGATTTAAAGGAAATATCTTCCATGCAATAGCAGCTTATAACGGCGGCGGCAGGGTTGTAAGGAGGACACTGAAGTACAATAAAATCTCGGATCCTGCCGAATTTGTTGAATATATACCATACCTTCAAACAAGAAACTATGTTAAAAAAGTATATACAAACTACTTTGTGTATAAGGAGCTAAGCAGGGAGTATGTTTACAGGTCTTATTGAGGAAACCGGTAAAGTTAGAAGCATAAACAGAAAAGGAAATTCTATATCTATAGAAGTTGAAGCTGAAAAGATCCTTGAAGACACAAAGATAGGGGACAGTATAGCTATAAATGGTGTCTGTTTAACTGTTGTATCAATAAAGGAAAGAAGCTTTTCCTTTGATGTTTCAAAAGAAACACTGGATAGATCAAACTTTAGACAGATCAAAATAGGTGAGGTTGTTAATTTAGAAAGGGCTTTGAAGGTTTCAGATAGGCTTGGGGGGCATATTGTTCAGGGACACGTAGACACAACAGGTAAAATTGTTCAGATAACCCCTTTAGGGGAACATACAACATTTGTTATAGAAATTCCTGAAAAATACACCCATTTTATTGTTGAAAAAGGTTCAATAGCCGTTGATGGAATAAGCCTGACAATAAACAGTATTGAGAAAAATAGATTTTCCCTGAATATAATTCCCCATACCCTTGAGGAAACAAACCTGAAGTACAGAAAGGTAGGGGACACAGTTAATATAGAGTTTGATATTATAGGAAAGTATGTTTTTAATATGCTTAAAAACAGGAAAGATACAAATCTTTCCCTTGAAAAACTCCTTGAAAACTTTTAATATTCTTTTGAATATGGCTTTTATGGTAGGTCAAATTGGGAAAAAAGAAAAAATCACAGTCAAAGCCCTACGGGAATGTAAAACCTAAAAATTACCGGGCAATCTACGAGGAAAAGTTTTACGATATCCTTTTCCAGCTGAGATACCCCCTAATGACTGTTATATTTTTTACAACATTAGGGGTTTTGATGCTTATGATACTCAATAATAAAAGTGATGGAGAAAGTGTTTTAAATTACTTTTTCCATACAATCATTACTTTCTCAACAGTTGGATACACAGAAGGGTATGATGTAGATCCACAACATATATACATAAACAGGCTGTTCACAACTATTTTTATTATAGTAACTATCCCACTTGTTTATATGTACGGTCTTGTAAAAACAGTAGATGTTTTTGTTAATTCAAATATAGGGGAAATATACAGATACTGGAGGATGTATAAAGCCATGGAAAAGCTTTCAGGCCACTATATTATCTGCCGTTTTAATGGAATAACAAAGGAGCTTATGAAAAACCTGAAAAAGAGGAATATAAAATTTGTTCTTGTTGAGCCTGATCCTGCCCTTGAACAGGAAATAAGAAATTTTGGGGTTGAATTTTACGTAATAGATGAACCCCATAAAAGAAGCGTTTTACTTGGGGTAGGGATAGAAAAGGCAAAGGGACTTGTAACGGCATTTGAGGAAAATACCCAGGACATAGCTATCATTGTTACTGCAAGGCTTATAAGACCTGATAAAGATGAGTTTTACATATTTTCCACGGCAACCACAGAAGGTGCTGCTGATAAAATGAGGCTTTTAGGGGCAAATGAAGTTATAGTTCCAGATGTTGCTATAGGAAGAAGAATGACATCCTTTATTTTACATCCCCCATCCCCTATTTTATCTGGCTTCCTGGAAAAAATAGCTTACGGGGAAAGAACAGATATAGACATAATAGAAATAAAGGTAGATGAACATTCTGATCTAATTGGAAAAAAATTAAAAGAGATAGGAATGAGACAGGAAACAGGGGCAACAATTGTTGCTATAGTAAGGGCAGATGGAAAAATGAAAATAGCTCCATCAGGGGATACAGAGATAAAGGAAGGAGATTCAATGATTATTTTAGGCCATCCAAAGGCATTAAGGAGAGCCGAAGAGTTCTTCAAAAGGCATATCGTTGAAGAAACAGAAGAAAAAGAAGGAGAAAAGGTATCATGATAAACTGGGGAAAGGTATGGTCAGACTTTTTTATATTTCTTGCCCTGACAAGTAATGTAGGTTTTATCTTCAGCCACGATCCTTACCAGCTTGTCATAGCTGTAGGGGTTAATCTGCTTGCCACTGTCTTGAAATTTGGAGCTAAAAAAATACTATCGGCAGAACTTCTTGCAACAGCTTTAGTTGCAGACCTTCACCTTATACCAGCAGCTGTTTTATACTTTACTGGTACCCACGTTCCACTTGCAATAGGTCTTGCCATAGGTGCAGCTGTGGCAAATGTAATATCCATAGTTATGCTTATTGTTGAAATTATTTTTGAATACCAACAAGAGGAGCAGTGATGCCGTATAAAGATCTGAGGGAGTTTATCCAGGATTTAGAAAAGGAAGGGGAACTTTTAAGGATAAAAGACAAAGTAAGTCCAATTCTTGAAATTACAGAAATAGCAGACCATGTTATGAAGCTTCCAGATGGAGGAAAAGCCCTCTTATTTGAAAATGTTGAAGGATACCCGGGAATCCCTGTTCTTATAAATGCCTTTGGAAGCGAAAAGAGAATGAAAATGGCTTTAGGGGTAAAAGAGTTTGAAGATATAGGTTGGAAGCTCTACAGAATTTTAAAACCAGAGGTTCCCAACACATTTTTAGACAAATTAAAAAGGATACCAGAGCTAAAAAAGTTAAATGATGCTATTCCCAGGGTAGTAAAGACAGGAAAGGTAAAAGAGGTAATAAAAACAGGTAAGGATGTAAATGTTTTTGATTTTCCTGTTTTAAAATGCTGGCCTAAAGATGGTGGAAGATTTATCACACTACCACAGGTTATATCCAAAGATCCGGAAACAGGTCTTAGAAATGTAGGGATGTACAGAATTCAACTTCTAGATAAAGATAAAATAATCCTCCACTGGCAGATACATAAAGGAGGAGCAAAACACTACTGGAAATATAAAGAAAGGGGAGAAAAAATCCCTGTTGCAGTAGCGATAGGAGGTGATCCTGTATTAACATACGTTGCCTCTGCACCTTTACCTGAAGATGTTGATGAGTATCTTTTTGCAGGGATTATAAGGGAGAAGGCTGTTGAACTGGTTAAGTGTGAAACTGTGGATATTGAAGTTCCTGCAGATGCAGAAATAGTGATAGAGGGATATGTAGATCCAAATGAACCTCTAGCAGATGAGGGACCCTTTGGGGATCATACAGGTTTTTATACCCCTGTAGATAAATACCCTGTTATGCACGTAACAGGGATAACCTACAGGAAAAACCCTGTTTACCTGACAACAATAGTAGGAAAACCACCTATGGAAGACGGCTGGATGGGAAAGGCAACAGAGAGGATTTTCCTTCCCCTTATAAAATTTAACCTGCCTGAGGTTGTTGATTACAATCTTCCTGTTTCAGGCTGTTTTCATAATTTCTGCTTTGTTTCCATAAAGAAAAGATATCCAGGGCACGCCTACAAAGTTATGGATGCCCTTTGGGGTATGGGGCAGATGATGTTTACAAAAAATATAGTTGTTTTTGATGAATGGGTTGATGTTCAAAATATAGATGAAGTTCTGTGGATATGGGGAAATAACGTAGATCCTTTAAGGGACGTTGTTATAAAAAAGGGGGTTATAGATGTTCTTGATCATTCTACCGATTTAGTAGGTTTTGGGGGAAAGATGGGAATAGATGCCACAACTAAATGGAAAGAAGAAGGATACCAGAGGGAATGGCCTGAACTTGCTGAGATGGATGAAAAAACAAAACAGAAGGTAAGACCTATTGTTGATAAGGTTATAAAAGAGATAGTAAAAGATACTGTTGAAAAGGAAATGGAAAAAGTTAAAAAGCTTTATAATATGTAGTTAGTAAAACCTAACTGGAGGTTGAGATGTTTTTTTCAGCTGAATCAATGCCGGAAAACCCAATTCAAAAAACTGTAGAGCAGTGTGATCCTTACTCGGCATTTGGGGTTTTTTGTAATGCCAATGGATTTATAGAGGGTCTTATTATAATAGCTGGGGTTATTTTACTTGTAGGGGCTACATTTATCTTTGTTAAGAAAAACCAGGAAGCAAATGCCCAAAAGCATAGAGAAAAGTATAAAAAGTATATTCAGTGAAACTGGCTGTCTAAATCTATATACTCATCGTAGGTGCTTTTCTTTTGCTCTTTTATTTCTTTTAGTGAATCTATAAGCACGTATCTGGCTAGCTCCTTTGCATCTTCCCACGGAATATTAAAGGGGGGCATATATGCCATCCCAGGCCAGTTAGCTGGATTTGGTTTTATAATAAGTCTTGCAACTTTTTCTATAGCTTTTTCACTTGTCCCGTATCTTTTTGATATTTCAAGAAAAGAAGGCCCAACAACTCTTCTATCAGGGGCATGGCAGGAACTACAGTTGTAAGAATGGAAAAGTGCCTTTCCCCTTGAAAAGTTCTCCTTTTCTTCAGAAAAAACCACTTTAAAGATTAAGATCAGACCAAAAACAACTAATGTTTTCCCTTTCATACTTTTTCCGCTTTCTGGATTTTTTCTATTTTTGAATATTTTACAAATCTTTTTACCCTTTTTGAAACCCTGCACATAATTTCATAGGGTATTGTTCCACATATTTTAGCAACATCAGAAAATCTTATTTCCCTATACCCATTTTTTCCAACAATAAGGACAGGATCTCCTACTTTTGCCTCTATGCCGGTTAAATCAACAATTGTCATGTCCATTGTTACATTTCCAATAATAGGTGCTTTTTTTCCATTTATTAGAAAGTATCCCCTGTTAGACAGGTCCCGTGGTAAACCATCAGCATAACCAAAAGAGACAACCCCAATATCCATATCCCTGTCAGCTTTAAATGTTCCACAGTAAGAAACAGCATCCCCTTTTTTCAGCTTCTTTTTTGATATAAGCTTTGCTTTTACAGACATAACGGTAAGAAGAGGTACAGGGAAGTTTTCAAATGGCTTTTCGCCGTAGAGGGTTAAACCTACCCTAACAGCATTGCAAAACTTACAGGGATAAACAAGGCCGGCACTATTTTGTATGTGGATATATGGGATATTAAATCCCCTTTCCCTGAAAAATTTATATATGCTGTAGAACTCCTTTATCTGATTTTTTGTAAATTCCGGGTCTGTATCAGCAGATGGAAAATGGGACATTATCCCTTCCACAAAAATACCGCTTTCTTTTATCTTCCTATAAACATCATTTATATTTTCTTTATAAAAACCTAATCTATGCATACCTGTATCAAATTTTATATGAACCCCTTTACAGGTAAGTTCCTTAACAAGGGCAAGTTGATTAAAATCTGAAACAACTGGTTTAAGATTGTACTTATTGAAAAAAGAGATCTCCTCAGGGAGTATACCCCCCAGGACAATAATATCTTTTTTTATACCAGCTTCCCTTAACTCCCTTCCTTCTTCTGCTGTTGCTACACACAGCTTTTTTATAATTGGATTTTTATCAAGATATTTCCCAATTTCTACAGCACCGTGGCCGTATGCATCTGCCTTAATAACTGCAAAAATATCTTTTTGTATGAAGCGGTGTATATTGTTTATATTTTTCTCAAGTCTGTATAAATCAACTTCAGCCCAGCTTCTGTAGTCCAAACTAGACCCCTTAAATATTTGTACTTTTAATTATAAATCTTTTCGTGGAAAATTCAGCAACCAATAAATAGGGTTAAAATATTTTAAAAAACAATGGAGTGAGTATGAAAATAGCTGTTGTAGGACTTGGCGCTTTAGGGGTGGCGTTCGCCACATTTTTAAAGGAGGATGGGCATACTGTATATGGTATAACGAAGGAAAAATACCTTCCGTTTTTTAAGGGAAATAAGCTGTATGTGGAGGGTATATGGGGAAAACATGAAGCAGTTTTAGACGGGGTTTTTGCTAAAGCAGAGGATATAAAAGAAGATATTGATCTTGTTATTTTTGCCGTTAAATCTTACGATACAGAGGAAGCTGTAAACAGTATAAAAAACATCATCTCAGAGAAAACGTATCTCCTTTTAACCCAAAACGGTTATGGGAATTATGAAATTGTATCATCTAAAATTGGGAAGCGTCATACCCTCCTTTCAAGGGTTATATTTGGGTCAAAGGTTATAAAGCCTGGACACGTTAAAATAACAGTAAATGCAGATGATGTCAGGATTGGGGATCCTTCAAAAAGTATTCCAGAGGAAGAGATCATAAAGATTGTATGTGCCATAAAGCACGCAGGTATACCTGCTTCCTATGATCCTGATGTTTATAAAACCCTGTGGGATAAGATTCTATACAACTGTGCCTTAAATCCCCTTGGGGCTTTACTTGGGTGTAGTTATGGAACCCTTGCCGAAAATAAAGAAACAAGAAATATTATGGATAAAATAATAGATGAGATATTTTTAGTAACCAGGGAGCATAACATCCCCTTGAACTGGAAATCCCCAGATGAATACAAAAATCATTTTTACAAAAATCTCATTCCCCCAACGAAAGATCACTTTCCTTCTATGTACTACGATATAAAAGAGGGAAAAAAAACAGAAATAGATGCTTTAAATGGTGCTATTGTAAAACTTGCAAGGGAAAGGGGGATTTTAGTCCCTGTAAATGAAACTATTGTTAACCTGGTAAAAGTAAAGGAAAAATTATCTTCTTCCAGCTAGACAGTTTGCAAGTATAAGGTCTTCCTTTGTTGTAATTTTGAAATTTAGAACAGAACCCTGGTTTGTCGTTATTTTGTATCCAGCCCTTTCCATAAGGGAAGCATCATCTGTTCCTACAAAACCTTCCATTTTTGCCCTTTCATGGGCATCTTTCAGTTTCTTAAAATCAAATGCCTGGGGGGTTTGTACTATAAAAAGTCTGTTCCTATCAAGGGTTTCTTTAACTGTATTGTCCTGGATGATTTTTACTGTATCCTTTGCTTTATAACCGGTTATACTTCCATCCCAGCCTTTCTTCACATTTTCAATAGACTGGATAAACATATCTTCAGTTGCAAATGGTCTTGCTGAATCGTGGATAACAACAATATCAGCATGCTGGATAGACTGGAGGGCATTATACACAGAATTCTGCCTTTCCTTTCCACCTGGAACCTTCTTAAGGGGTGTAAAGGAAGGGGGATTTATCCTTTCTAAATCCCCTTCAGGTAAAACAAGGATTATCTCATCAATTATATCTATCCTGTTTAATGTATTTAAAGAAAATTGAAATAAAGGCTCTCCTTTTAGTTTAATAAACTGCTTTTTTTCTCCAAATCTTTTCCCTTCTCCTGCTGCAAGTAAAACGGCTACTACCTTCATCACTTCACCTGCGGAATTTCTTCCCCTTCAGGGATTTCCTGACCTGAGGGAATTCCTTCAACAAGTTCCCTCATAAGGTCCTTTACAGAAACAAGTCTTTTTATCCTATATCCATTTGAACCGCTGAAAAACAGCCCTGTTTCTGTTCTTCCAAGGTATGCATCCCCAAGTCTGTCTGCTATACAGTATCCTACTTTTTTAGCTTCTTCCCCGTGATTACACGGGACAACACAGTTTGAAACACATTTTACCTCAGGGGCTTTTCCTTCTTCTATATCTTTTATAAGCTTTGTAACTACACCCCTTGCAGGATACCCAACTGGAGATTTAAGCAGAATTATATCCTCTTTTTTTGCATTTATAATAACCCTCTTAAATTCATCAGATGCATCACACTCATAGGTGCCTACAAACCTTGTTCCCATCTGAACTCCGGCAGCTCCAAGGGACAGATAATACTCAATATCCTTTTTGTCCCAAATTCCTCCAGCTGCAATAACAGGGAAATCTCCCCACTTGTCCCTTTCTTTTATAACTTCAGGAACAAGGTTTTCTAACTGAAATTCAGGCTTAAAACAGTCCTCATAAGGAATTCCCTGATGTCCCCCAGATTTAGGACCTTCAACAACAACTGCATCAGGAAGTCTGTTGTATTTTTTCTTCCAGTGCTTGCAAATGACCCTTAAAGCCCTTGCAGAGGATACAATAGGAACAAGGGCAACGTGGGGTTCAGGGGCGTATTTTGGAAGCTGTAAAGGAAGACCGGCTCCAGTAATAATGATATTTGCTCCAGCCTCTATTGAGTCCCTTACGACTCTACCGTAGTCTGTAATTGCGTATAGTATGTTGACACCTATAACAGCTTTTTCTCCACCTGCTATTTCCTTGGCATCCCTTATAATCCTCTGGAGAGCTTCTTTACTGTGGATGTACTTACTGCCTATTGGCCTTCCATCCTTTAGTTTTACGTAATTTGGATATCTGTATCCTGTCCCAACAGATGAAACAACCCCAAGACCGCCATGTTTGGAAACGGCACCGGCAAGGTTTTCCCATGATATACCAACGCCCATACCACCCTGTATAATGGGATATTCAATCTCATATTGACCTATCCTTAATGAAGGCATTGCCATTTTTTATTCTCCTTTTATGTCAGGTAAAATTTTTTTTGCTTTTAAAAGTTTGGTTATTGTATTGTAGTACTCTGGTTCACCTGCTCTAAAGGCAAGCTCATCAATTACAACATTTCCATCCTTATTTATATGTCCCTTGGCTATAAAATCAGCTGTAAAAATGCCCGGTCTTCTTTTATGTTCGTAAGACAAAATACCTATAACCCCAATCTCATTTTTTTCATTTTCCTTATATACAACATCAAGACCAAGGACATTTTTAACTGCAAAATTTTTTAAGACGTGATCCTCAACCCCTTCTTTCACTTTAAGTTCAAATGGTTTTTTCTGGTATATGGATTTTATTTTTTCCTTTTTTCTTTCTTTTATTTTTTTCTTGACATCTGTAGAGGTTTTTTCTTCTTGAGGTTCCTTCTTTTTCTGGGGCTCTTCTTGATTTCCAAAAGGAAACTTTATAACCTTTCCCATCTTCTTCACCTGTTAAATATTCTGCTTTTATTATAGCAGATACCGTATGTAGATATGTCCGGTATTCCGAAATATATTATAAACACTTTATATTTCCAGAGGGGTTTTCCTATGAAAAAAATAATTGCTGTTTTTCTGCTTTTCTATACTATCTCTTTTGGATTAACTTCCAAGGAAAAGGACATTCTTTTGAAGGTTATCCAGGGCGCTTATAAAGATAAGGTCTACTCTGTAGCTGTAAAAAAAAGCCAGGAGTACTTAAAAAAAACAGATAAAAATGATATCTACAGAAGGCAGGTATATAAGATACTTTTTTACTCCCTTTACTACACAAAAAACAAAAAGGATTTCTGGAAACTGATAAAAAACAGCGATATCCCTGAAGAGGATAGAGATATCTACTATCAGCTTGGGTTAAATCTTTTTAAAGATGAGCCAGATAAGCTTGAGTATTTTTATAAAAAACTGGAAAAAAAATTAGCAGATGATAAAAAAGAAAAGATAGCTAAGTTTTTAGCTGTTGAGTATGTAAAAAGAAAAGAATGGGAAAAGGTTCTTTCTCTTCCTTCTTATAAAAGCATAAATCTGTATAAATTAATCTCCCTTTACAGGCTAAAAAGATATGAAGATGTTATAAAAAAAACAGAGTATCTGGGAATTTATACCCAGGAAGTCAAAGATACAGTTTTGTATTTTAGGGGACTTGCTTTTTCAAAACTGGGAAAAGAAAAGAAAGCTGTTTCAACAATAGAAGCAATAACATTTAAAACGCCGGAGATGATTAAATTTTTAGCTAACTACTACCTGAAGCATAAAAACTATCTGTATGCCCAGAGGTATTTAAAAATCCTGTCTTTAGAAGATGAATACAAAGATTACGCCTACTACTATCTTGGTGTTATTGAGGATATTTTAAAAAGGTATAAGGAAGCCCTTAGATATTACAAAAAGGCCTCAGTATATAAAACAAAGTACGGAAAAAGGGCTAAAGAAAGAATATCTATCCTTGAAAAGGCACTTCCTGTCTATTCTGTCAGGCTTATACTCCTTTCCTCAAAGAAGAAGGCTGAAGGTTTCATAAGAGAAAAGAAACTAAAGAACTGTTTTGTAAAAAAATACAAGGGGTACTACGGGGTTTATTGTGGAAAATTTGATGATATAGAAGATGCAAAAAAATTCCAGAGGGAACTTCAGGAAAAGGGATTTGACACCTGGATCCAGAAAATATAGAAAATGTGTCATATAATGTCTATTATATCCCTTATTTGTTTGCATATTAAAAAACAAAGAACCTTTTAAAAGAGGCAAAATTATGTATAAATTTGGAGATGAGGTTATAAAACCTATAAAGAATTTTGAAAATTACGGAATAAGCAATAAGGGATTCGTTTACAAAAATCTAAAGTATGGACTTTTGGAAATAAACTACAGGTTAAACAGGATAAAGCCCTATAAATCAGTATCTGGGTATCTGTTTGTAAGATTATCAAATAAAGGAAAAACTAAGACAGCTTATATCCACAAACTGGTAGCTGAGTATTTTCTGGAAAAACCGAAAGGGGAAGGAAAAGTTGTTCATATAGATGGAAATAAAGAAAACAACAGGGTTGAAAATCTAAAATGGATATCAAAAGAGGATATAAAAAAGGAAATATTAAAACTAAAAAAGGAAGGAAGAATGATTAAAGATATATCTGATATGCTGGGAATTTCTGTATCTTATATAAACTCTATTCTAAAGGAAAAAAAATCCCTTTCTGTTTTGATTAGCATAGAGGCTTATGAAAAAATAAAGGAGCTAAGTAAAAAGGAAGGAAAAACAATTTCCAGAAAAATTGAGGAAATAATAAATGATCTTTAGAGGAAGATATGGAAAATGAAGTTCTTCAAAATATTATACTTTCTGGAATTTATTTATTACAGGATAATACCCTCCTGGCAGACATCCTGGAATATCAGGAAGAAATAAATAAAGATGTAGAAGAGCTTTTAAAAAAGGAACATTTCGCCTGTGGAAAGGGGTGTTATTTTTGCTGTATAGGATGGGATGTTAAGGGGACTATATCGGAAGCTTTTCTTTTTGTTAAAGGCTTAAACAGCCTGGAAGTTGAAAAAAGAGAGTTGCTAAACCAAAAATTGGAAAATTACAGAAGCACACAAAAATCTGAAGATATCCTGTGTCCCTTTTTAGAAAACAGCCTTTGTATTTCCTATGAAGGAAGACCATTTGTTTGTAGAACATACTCTTCATATGACAAAACCCTATGTGAAGATAAAAAGAGATTTGAGTTTCCCCCAGTTGTTGAAAAAGCTCTTGAGATTGTAGATAAGAAGGTTTCCATATTAGAAGAGCCTTTTAAGACCCTTTTTGAAACCAAAATACCGTTTTCACAAATATCCTTTGATAAAAAAAGACAGCTTTTTTATATAAACCTGGGGGATACAGCCCATATATACCCGCAGGAAGAAGGTTCCCTTATAGAAAAAGGACTATATGCCAAAAAGTACATGCCTTAAGAAGAAACAAAAGCTACAGTCTCTTCCTTTAAAACAGAAACCACAACAATATGGTTTTGCTTTCCCCTATCAAGTATAAACAGGGATATCTTTTTGTTTATAATGTCCTTCTTTTCATGCAGTTCCTCAAGTATGTAAATCCAGTCTACATATATCTCTGAAAAGATTTCAGAAAATATAGTGTTGGCAAGGGAAATATCATCCTTTGATGAAAGAGAAAAAAGGAGAGTTTTATTTTTCTTATCAAACCTGTATATCCTGAGCATCTTTCTCCTACCTGCAACCTTATTTCCACTCCCCTTTCTTCCCTATTCTTTTTTTGTATTCCTATTTATTATTTTATAGAAAACTTCATCAGCGTGGTAGGAGCTTCTTACCAATATGCCACTAAAAACCTCCTTAAAACCTAATCTGTATCCTTCTTCTTCAAAATATCTAAATTCATCTTCTGTATAGTACTTTTTTACCGGAAGGTGTTTTTTTGAAGGCTGTAAGTACTGACCTATGGTAAAAATTTCACAGTTGTGGTTAACAAGATCTTCCATTAAAGATAAAACTTCCTCTTTTGTTTCCCCTAAACCTACCATAATTCCGGATTTTGAAGAAACAGAGGGGTCTATCTCCTTTATCCATTTTATTATTTTTAAAGAACGCTGATAGTTTCCCCTGTGTCTTACTTTAGGATAGAGAGAAGGGACTGTTTCTATATTATGATTAACAACATCAGGACCAGATTTTACAACTATTTCTAAAGATTTTTTATCCCCAAGGAAATCTGGAATAAGAACTTCTATACTGCATTCAGGGCTTTCCATTCTTATGGCTTTCACAACACTGGCAAAATGGTTAGCTCCTCCATCAGGTAAATCATCCCTATTAACGGAGGTTATTACAACATGTCTTAAACCAAGCATTTTTACAGCCTTTGCTATATTGATAGGTTCTGCGGGGTCAAGGGGTTTAGGTTTACCATGCCTAACATCACAGTAAGGACATGCCCTTGTACAGGTGTCCCCCATAATCATAAATGTGGCTGTCTTTCTTCCAAAACATTCCCCTATGTTAGGACAGGAAGCTTCTTCACATACTGTATGTAGGTTAAGCATACGGAGCATAGCTTTCATTTTGGTAACTTCCGGGGATAAGGGGGATTTTACCTTTGGTTTCATTTCCAGTCCTCTATATGTTGTATTTTAAACATAATATAATATTTAAAACTTTTAGGTAGGAAATCCCTATGAAGCTTTCATTCAAAAACTCAAAACCTTTTACCGTTGGGGCTGAGCTTGAAGTTCAGCTTGTAGATAGAAGTACTTATGCTCTGTCAAATAGTTCCCAGATTATTTTTGAAAATCTTCCGGACAAATTTAAAGATATTGTTCAGCCTGAAGTTCTAACATCTATGGTTGAGATTGTTTCCCCTGTCTGTGAAAAGCCTGAAGAGGTTGTAGCCCATATAAAAGAAGCTCTAAAGGAGATTGACACAATTGGAGAGGCCTTTGGCTTTAGGGTTTCAGCCCTTGGAACCCATACATTTGCTAAAAAAGAGGAAACCCAGATTACAGCTAAAGAAAGATATCTACAGCTTTTAAAGGAACTCCAGATTGTATTAAGACAGTTTCTTATATACGGATTTCATATCCATGTGGGATTTCCAGATAAAGAAAGTGCAGTAAAAGGCTATAATCTAATAATAAACTATTTACCTGTTTTCCTTGGAATTTCCACAAGTTCACCATTTTTCTATGGGGAGTTTACAGGACTAAACTCTTACAGAACAAAGATATTTGAACAGCTTCCAAGGGCAGGTATCCCTGAGTATTTTGATACATTTGATGACTTCCAGCAGTTGTATGACCAGCTGTATCAGGGGGGTTTTATCCAGTCTATAAAGGATATATGGTGGGATGTAAGGATACACCCTGACCTTGGGACTGTTGAGCTTAGGGTATGTGATTCTAATCCAGATTTTGAAAGGTTAGAACTGCTTATAACATTTATGCAGGCCCTTTCCCTATACGCACAGGATAATCCTTTAAATAAATTTTTCTGCCAGACTTTAAAACAAAACAAATGGAATGCCACAAGGTACGCCTTAAAGGGAAGATTTATAGATATTGACGGTTATAAAACAATAGCCCAAAAGGGAATTGAAAAAATAGAAATAATGAAGAAAAAAGGTATATTCAAAGAGCTTGGAACAGAGTATAAAATAGATATTCTTAAAGATATTTTAAGAAAAAACTCTGTTTCAGAAAATATGATACTTGTTTATAAAAAGACAAATGATATAAAGCTGATGGAGGAGTTTGGTTTTATAAGGTGATGCTGGAAACTATTTTTAGTGTAGAACTGGGGCTGGCTGAAGAACTTTCAGTAAAAAGAATTAGATATACCCCTTTAAATAAAAAATCAAAAAAGCGTATCTCAATTGTAACAGGCATCCACGGCGATGAACTGGAAGGTCAGATGGTGTCATTTTTGCTAAACAATTTCCTTTCTAAAAATAAAGAAGCTGTAAGGGAAACTATAGATGTATATCCTGTGGTTAACCCCCTAGGTGTAGATGTATCAAGTAGAAATGTTCCCCCGGAGGATATAGATCTAAACAGGATATTTCCAGGCTCTAAAAATGGGACACTTCCAGAAAGAATAGCGTACGCCCTGGTAGAGGCTGTAAAAGGCTCAGATATTGTTATAGATATACATTCAAGTAATATCTTTTTAAAGGAAGTTCCCCAGGCAAGGATAAACTCCGAATATGCAAGGAAGCTTGTTCCTTTAGCTTTAAAAATGAACCTTAATTTTATATGGGTCCATAAACCTGTGGATAACCTTTACTCAACTTTTACCTGTAGTATGAATAAGCTAGGCTCCAGGGCAGTATTAATTGAGATGGGAATAGGCCAGAGAATTTCAAAGGATTACAGTTATCAGGTTTTTAATGGAATTTTAAATCTTCTTGTGGAGGAAGGGTTTTTAGATTACAAAATCCCTGTTCCTATTAAAGAACCTCCTCTATCTGTAAAAGGAAAAATACATTTTATTTATGCTGAACATCCAGGTGTGTTTGTAAACAATCAAAAACACGGGCAGATGGTAAAGAAAGGTGAAATAATCGGTAGCGTTGTTTCTCCACATACAGGCGAAGAGTTAGAAATAGTTGTATCTCCTGCAGATGGTCTTTTATTTACATTGAGGGAACATCCTCTGGTTTATCCAGGTTCACTTTTAGCACGGGTATTTGAGGAATAAGATGGAAAAATTTGTTATCGTTGATGTTCCATCTCCAGCCAGGGGGAATTTGAGGATTTACGGCTTTAGATTTGGCAGTGGAAGACCTTCAGTTGCAGTTATTTCAGGCTTTAGAGGAGACGAGATAACACAGCTGTATTCTATATCCCAGATAGTTTCTTTCTTAAAGGAAAAGCAACAGGAAAATCCTTATTTTATAAAAGGGTCTATTCTTATTATCCCTGCTGTTAATATTTTTGGCTTTAATACAGGAAAAAGGTATTTCCCTGAAGGCACAGATATAGGAAAACTGTTCCCTGGTTATACAAAAGGGGAATTAGCCCAGAGAATAGCAGGAGGGATTTTTGAACATATAAAAAATGTTGATTACGGCATTGAGGTGGTAGCAGGGGAAAAAAGCTATGATTACGTACCCCATGTGAAACCTCTTGATGTGGAAGAATCTTATTTAGGGGAAGGAGTTGATTTTGGACTCAGGTATATATATCCTGTAAAAGAAGACCTGTGTAATACAACCTCTTTGGCTTACAACTGGTACAGACTGGGAACAAAAGCCTTTACCATTTTAGGGGGTAAAACAGATATATTAGACAGCAATGTGTCAACCATAATAAAAAATTCCATTATAACTTTTTTATCAAAAAAGGGGGTTATAGATTTTCCATTAAAAGAGGAAGAAAAAAGATATACATTCATTTCAGAAGAAATGCTTACATATATACCATCAAAAAAAGGTGGTTTTTTTATTTCCTGTAAAAAGGCAGGTGATTTTGTTAAAAAAGGTGAACTGATCTTTACAATCATGGACCCTTTAACAGGGGATAACCTTTATGAAGAATTTTCCCCGAAGGATGGTTATATCTTCCGTCTTTTTTCAAAAAACCTGATTTCCCAGGGGGAAACAGCCTGTATTATCTTGTGATAAAATAGCTAAATTCAAAAAAATCTCAAAAGGTAGAGAATGGAGATAAAAAAGGTTCTTGTGGCAACTACCAACAAGGGGAAACTCAAGGAGTTTAGGTCTCTACTAAAGGATTTAGGATTAGAAGTTTTATCTTTAGATGATATGCCTGAAAAAATAAATGTTGAAGAGACAGGAAAAACATTTCTTGATAATGCAATCCAGAAGGCAAGAACATACGCACTTCATTTTAAAATCCCAACAATTGCAGAGGATTCAGGTCTTGAGATAGATGCTCTTGTTGGTTATCCTGGGGTTTACTCTGCACGTTTTTATTCCTTTGAGGAGTTTGGAGGTATTGAACCTGTAGAAACAACAAAAGATGATGCAAATATAAAAAAAGTTCTGAGACTTATGAAGGATGTAGAAGATAGGAAAGCAAGATTTGTTAGCTTTGTTGTTTTTTACTCTCCAAGGGATTTTGGCTTATGGACAGAAGGATACTGTTATGGGGAGATCACCTATGAACCTATAGGTGAGGGAGGTTTTGGGTATGATCCTATATTTAGACCTGAAGGGTACAGTAAAACCATGGCCCAGCTCTCCCCAGAAGAAAAAAACGCCATTTCCCACAGGGGAAAGGCAACAAAAAAATTAATAAGACTTTTGAAAAAGGTCTTAGATGAGGATAAATAGATTTCCAAAAATGGCAGCTTTACAAAAGTTCAGGGCGTTAAAGCTGGGATATCCTGAAGAAATATCAGAGGCTATAGGAATAGCAGAAGCATTAAAATATGCAATATTTAAAAAATTAGCCCATACAGAAAAAAACTACAAAAAGGAAGAGGAAAAAAATAAAAGGGAAAAAAATATAGACTGGGAGACCTTTAAAGATTTTAAACTGGCATCTTACAAAGGACTGCCGTATGTAGCTGGAAAAGTGAAAACCCAGGAAGATTATAAAAAAGAGATATTTTACAAATGGGGAGAAGAAACCGGAAAGAAGATAGAAGAATGGGCTAAAAACATAATAGAAAAGGTTCCTGAGGAATACCTTAAAGATGAACAAAAATTTTTTAAAAATGTTTGGGTTCCCCACAGGGATGAGGAGATAGATTAAGATGTCTGCATCTCTAGATAGGGAAAATTTAATAAAAAAATCTAAAAAGATAGTCATAAAAATAGGTTCACAGCTTTTAGAAAAAAATAACGATATAGACAGGGAATTTATCCACAGCCTTGCAAAACAGATATCTGTATTAAAAAGGCAGGAAAAAGATGTACTTATTGTTTCATCGGGGGCAGTTTTAGCTGGAGTAAAAAAATTAAAACTTACTGAAAGACCGCGAACTATAACAGAAAAGCAGGCTGTTTCTGCTGTAGGGCAGGCATATCTTATGCAGATATATGATTTTTACTTTTCAAAGGAAAATATAAATATAGGGCAGGTTTTACTTACTATAGAAGGTTTAAGGGAAAGGAAAAGGTATGTCCTTGCCAAAAACACAATTGAGAAGTTACTTGATTTAGATGTTATACCTATAATAAACGAAAATGATACTGTTGCTGTTGAGGAAATTGTTTTTGGGGATAATGATTTTCTAGCTGCCCACGTTTCAGTCTTATCAAATGCAGATCTGCTTATTATCCTTTCAACAGCAGGGGGACTTTTTACTGGAGAACCTTCAGACCCAAACTCAAAGCTCATTAAAGAGATAAAACGTATAGATGAAGCTTTAAAGTATGCCCGCTCCTCAAAATCAAAGTTTGGAACAGGAGGTATGAGGAGCAAGTTAGAGGCAGCCAAAATTGCAACTTCCCACTCAATACCTGTGA
>CAZHWB010000023.1:0-30050 GCA_964536105.1 uncultured Aquificales bacterium
CAGAACCACGGCCAAAACGGTCAAAACCATCAGGGTAACGGCCAGAATGGAATGAATGACCAGAACCACGGCCAAAACGGTCAAAACCATCAGGGTAACGGCCAGAATGGTATGAACGATCAAAATCATGGCCAGAACGGCCAGAATCACCAGGGTAACGGCCAAAGTGGTATGAATGACCAGAACCACGGCCAGAACGGCCAGAATCACCAGGGACAGCAAAATGGAGAAGGAAATAGAGGAAAACAAGGACAAGGTCAAAGGGGAAGAAATGGCTTTTAAGATACTTTAAGGGGAGATATTCTCCCCTTTTTTCTTTTTGTATATAAACACCAGAATTTCAGCAATTGCTTTATAGAGGTTTTCAGGTATCTCCTGGTAAAGATCAAGTGTTGAAAGAACCTCAACAAGTTCTGGGTCTTCCTTTATATAAATATCATACTCTCTGGCAGTTTTTATTATATTTTCTGCAACACTTCCTTTACCCTTAGCTATTATCTTAGGGGCATTATCTTTTTTCCTTTCGTATTTTAAAGCTACAGCTTTTTTATCTTTGTCGCTCATACCTTTAAACTAAAGTCATTTTTTTCTATTACAAATTCCTTTAGCGAACTTAATGATTTTTTAAATGATATAAAAACATACCTGAACCCTAATTTTTTCAGGTTATCCTCAAGCTCTTTTGTAAATTTTTTCAGCTTTTTTTCAAACTCATTCTTTTCCACAAAAAAGCCAATCATAATATCTTTTTCAACCAAAAATATATCTACAGAAATCTGACCCACAGAAGAAAAATATAAATCAATTCTACATAGAAAACCTTTCTTTTCTCCTTTTTCCTTTTTTAAGAAAAAAATATGGCTGTTTTTTAAATCATTCCAAACTACGGGGATAAAAAAAGACAGTCCTCCTGTTAAGACTGATAAAGTCTGATGGTTTTTTATTAATTCCTTCAAGAAAGGATCTTCTACTTCCCCTTTTAGAATTTTTTCTTTAAGGTCATCTGGTTTTTCATTGTTTTTTAGTTTGGTTTCAAACAAAATTCCGGAGGACAGCAAAGCTTTTTTTAATGTTTCGGCAGAAATTTCTTTAATAAAAAACTCCTTGCTTGATATACTTTCATTAGATTGATTTTTTATTAGTAGCTCTTTAATGATTTCTATAAAAAGATTTTTATTTTTAGATTTTACAATATCAGGTAAAGATTGGAATACTAAATCAGATAAAAATTTTATGCTGTCGTTTTTCAACTCTTTGAATATATCCAGATTAATCTGTATGTTTTCTTTATCTAAAACAGTTAAAACCTGAAGTTTTATTTTTTTATCAACATCTGTATCCATTACTTTAAGGAGTAGATGGGTGTCTTTTCTAAGGGGTATTTCTGTCTGGACAGTTATATGAATACCCTTTGCCTTTATCACTACTCCGCCGGTTGGGAGGATATCAATAACTTCCGCTTTAATAGTTTCCCCTGGTTTTAAAGTTATAGAATGTCCTAAAGGTTTTGATATCTGCAGAAACTCATAAGGATAATTAAAAGGTTTAAAGTAAAGCATTTTACATTCCTGTAAAAGAAGCTAATGATATAATTTTAGACAGTTTAAAATCAGATTTTAGTTCTGGTGGTATTATGGATATAAGAGAAAAAATTCCCAGATTACCGGAAATATATGTTGATAGTAACATAAATCTCCTTTTAAGGAGAGCTAAAGAAAATAGAACAGTTGATCTAGAGGAGTATGAAACTACAGGTGGTTATTCTGCTTTAAAGAAAGCATTAAAAAGATTTAGTCCTGAAGATGTTATTGCTCTGGTAGAAGAAAGTACCCTTAGAGGAAGAGGTGGAGCAGGTTTTCCAACAGGGAGAAAATGGAGATTTGCAATAGCAAACCCAAAACCCAGATACTTAATCTGTAATGCAGATGAATCTGAACCAGGGACGTTTAAAGATAGGATTATTATAGAAAGGGATCCCCATCTTTTAATTGAAGGTATGATAATCGCAGGATATGCAATAGGTGCAGAAGAAGGATATATATACATAAGAGGAGAATATCCTGCCGGTTACCAGATTTTAAAAAATGCCATTCAGGAAGCAAGGGAGGCCGGTTATTTAGGAAAAAATATTTTAGGAAGTGATTTTTCTTTTGATATAAAGGTTTACAGGGGAGCAGGAGCTTATATATGTGGGGAAGAAACAGCTTTAATAGAAAGTATAGAAGGTAAAAGGGGACACCCAAGACTAAAACCACCTTATCCTCCCCAGTGGGGATTGTACGGAAGACCAACAGTTGTAAATAATGTAGAAACATTATCTAATATCCCTATTATTGTCACCTATGAAGCCTATTTTATGAATATAGGACCTGCAGGGTTTTACGGTCCTAAACTATTTCCAATAAGTGGTAAGGTTGAAAGACCTGGTGTGTATGAAGCTACCATGGATATAACACTGAGGGACCTTATTGAAATGGCTGGAGGGATGAAAAATGGTAAAAAATTTAAAGCTGTTTTTTCAGGGGCTTTAGGAATATACTCTGAAAAAGACCTTGATATGCCTATGGATTATTCCCCTAAAGGATTTGGAGGAACTGGAACTACAATAGTTTTAGATGAAGATGATTGTATTATAGATAGTTTAATTGTGATTGCAAACTTCTTTTATCATGAAAGCTGTGGAAAATGTACCCCCTGCAGAGTTGGAACATATGAACAGTTAAATATTTTAAAAAAATTCCAGGATGGAACCGCTACAGAAAAAGAGTTTTTATATTTAAAGCACCTTGCCCAAAATATACCTGTAGGTTCTATCTGCGGTCTTGGTTATTCAGCACCCCAGGCTGTTGTTGATGCTATGAGGAAATTCCCTGAAGAATTTGAATCACATCTTAAAGGAAAGTGCCCTGCAGGGGTATGCTTTTAAAAAGCATACCCTGCTCCAATATAACCAGTTGTTGTTTCCATTTTTAGATCACTGACAGGGACCATAATAAGCTCCCTTACACTTATGTTCTCTATTTTTACATCTTTTACAAGCCATTTCTTATATCTTATTCCTGCTGTTATGTAAAACTTTGAAAGGACGTTATTTTTCTGGATAAATGGAGAGTAGTCAGCAGCCACATTAATTGTAAAGAAGGATCCTTCTGCACTTGTGTCTATGTAAAAGCTGTCATTTTTAACCCAGGCTTTTTGAAAAGCTACTGCAGTGTCCCCGTGGATAACAAGTCCCGGGAATATTTCTACAGCTCCCCTGAGCTGGGGACCCAGTTTGTACGTCATAACATCTGTGTTTGTATCCCTCATAAGATCCATAAAATCTTTAGAATAATCTATAGCCCTTTTCCCCTTTATCCACGGAAAAGTAGCCCCAACAATAACCCCTAAGCCTAAATAATTATTTCCCTTTTTCCATACATCATACCCAAGCCCAAAGTTAATATCAAAACCTACAACTTCATATTTTCCAATGGGACATTGCCCACAGAATTCAGCACAACCACTGCAGGGTGGAAATGGACATAAATCACATAAACTGCAGGCTGTGTCTGCGTATCTATTGTAAAGGTCAAGCATTTTTCTTTCTGTGTCCGATTGAAAGTAAGTAATATCAAAATTGAAAAAGAACTTACTTCCCCATATATTTCTGTGGGTTTCATTTAACGTTATAGTAGTTACACCTGTACTGACTTTTCCAGAAAAACCCAGTACAGCCATTTCCATAGAAAAATCACCTTTACCAAACTGAATATCAAGGGCTTTAGCCGGGGATAAAAACAACAGTCCTGCAATAATAAGGAAAAAGACCCTGGTATACACCTCTATAACCTCCAAGGAAATATTTTTATATTTTAATATTCGCATATTAGAATAACAAAAATAAACGCAATTGTAAATCTTTTTTACATATCACTTAGATTTTATTTTAGAAAATCAAACTGGCAGATTCTTTTTTCATAATCCCTTGAAGACCATTTGATCCCCTTAACCCCTTCAATCTCTTTTACAAACCCTTCTATAAAACCCCACCCTGCCCAGCATACTGCATGCGTAATAGGTTTTAAATTGTTTTCTAAGAGAATATCAAAAAATACACAGTCGCATATAAAGGCTCTTTCTTTATCTTTTTTTATCTCTCTGGCAAATCCAAGATTATTTAATGTAGTTGACAGTACTTCCTCCCATTCTTCCTGTGGATATTCCTCCATAAGTTTTTTTGCAAGCTCCCTTCCCAGCTGTCTCATTGCGGCAAATGACCCCTGATCCCCTAAAAGTTTTTGGGTTTCCTCTGCAAATCTATAAACAAGCCTTTTTCCATCTGTTTGATCCTTGCAGTTTTTTAATATAACCTGCACAGCACCCTTTCCTAAAACATTTTCCATAAGAGAAATAAGAAGCTCGATAACTTCTTTATTTATCTCCCCTTGAATTTCCTTTCCCATGTTTACTCTCCCTTCTTAATTCTATAAAAATTATGATAGATATAAATAATATAAAAAATGTATAAACTATATTTTTATGATTTTTAATCCAAAAAGTACCTTCTTCTATAAGAAGAACCTTTCCTGTCAATATCCCTTCTTTAAAAAGCCCAATCTTCCCTTCTATAACCCCTGACGGGGAAATGATAGCTGAGATTCCTGTATTTGTTGCCCTAACAAGAAATTTCCCAGTTTCAACAGCCCTGACCCTTGCCATTTCAAAATGTTGAAAAGGGGCTACTGTTCTTCCAAACCATCCATCATTTGAGACATTAAGAAGAATATTTCCTTTTGAGGAAAAGTCTGCCACAAAGTTGGGAAAAATAGCTTCAAAACATATAAGCGGAATTATTTTCCATTCTTTATATACAAGAATATTCTTTTCTTCTCCGGAAGAAAAGTCATACCCTTCAAGATACGGAAATATTGAAGAAAATATTTTAAAAGGAAATGGAACATACTCCCCAAAGGGAACAAGTTTTATTTTTCTATATAGATCTACTACATTTTTATCTTTATCCAGTAATATAACACTGTTGTATATACTTATGTCTTTCTTTTCATTTATCAGTGCAATATCTGATCCAAGGAGGATAGGGATATGAACATCTTTTATCTTTTTTAGAAAGTACTTTTTCAAATCCATATCACCGTTTATGTAAAAAAACGGTAAACTGCTTTCTGGAAGAACAATAAGGTCTGGTTTTTCTGAAGATGCTTTCTTTATAAGATCGGCATATCTGTCTATAACAGATACAGGATCATAATTATTAAGTTTTATATCCTGGCTTATGTTTCCCTGTACTATACTTATCTTTCTTTGGATACCTTCAAGTTGTAGATTTTCTATTCTATAAACACCCCAGAAATGGAGGATAAGGATAAAAATAAAACTTCCTGATATCCCAGCTACAAAAAAAGGTTTTCCTTTTTTAAAGAAAAAAACAGTTAAGGAAGGTATTGCTACAGCTAAAAAAGAAAGAAAATATATAGATAAAATGGAGGTTATCTGGGCTATAGAGTTCATATAAGAAAGGGTATAACCTGCCAGATTCCATGGAAATCCCCCAAAGGGAATATTTTCCCGTAGCATCTCAACAGACACCCATAAAAATGGAAAAAGCAAAATATAAACATCTTTATATCTTTTTTGGAATAGTTTTAAAACAATAACAGGAAATACAAACTGATATATGGAAAAGGCAGAGGCTAAAAGAACAAGAAGGGGTATTCCTAGAAATACAGATACTCCTCCGTAGTAGGTTATAGCATAAACAGTCCAATATAAAGTTAAAATTGAAAAAATCAATCCAGATAAAAAAGAGTATGCAAAACTTTTTTTAATATCGGCATTATCAATGAACCTTAATAAAATAAAAAAACCAAAAATCCAGGAAAATGGGATAAAATACCCTGGAAAAGATAGGGCGATCAAAATTCCTGATAAAATAATCCAAATCAATGATTTCATTACGCACCTTTCAAAAAATGCTTTAATAGATAAAATTGTATAATTTCTCATGTTGCCTTTGGTAATCGGTGTAATAATATAAAAGCAAAACAAAAGGAGGTTGTTTATGGGAAAGCTTAAGGTTGTTATAGACAGAATCATCTGTGAAGGAATAGGTCCTTGTGCTGAAGAAACAAAATATATAGAGCTTGATAAAAGGCATAAAGCTGTAATCCTTGAACCTGGGAAAAAGAAGGAGGAAGTTTTTAAAGAGGTTGCAGAAAAGAGAAGACAGGAGGTTATACTTGATTTAACCCCTGATGAAGAGGAGGAAATTTTTAGGGCTGCTGAAGCATGTCCTGTAAATGCTATTTTTATATATGATCCAGAAACTGGAGAACAGCTTTATCCTTAAAAGCCGCCCTTAAGGGCAGCTTTTTTAATGTTTAAAATGCCTCATACCTGTGAAAACCATAGCTATTCCATGCTCGTCAGCTGCTTCTATAACTTCTGGGTCTCTAATTGAACCTCCAGGCTGAATTATTGCCTTTATACCGTGTTTAGCAGCTTCATCAACACTATCTCTAAATGGGAAAAATGCTTCTGATGCAAGCACAGCCCCTTCTGTTGAAAATCCAAATTCTTTTGCTTTTTTTACCGCAGTTTCAAGGCTATCTACCCTTGATGTTTGTCCAGGACCTATTCCCACAGAAGCTTTGTCCATGGCAATAACAACAGAATTTGATTTAACATGTTTTACTACCTTCCAGGCAAACAGAAGGTCTTCAATCTCTTTTTGGGTAGGTTCCCTTTTTGTTACAACATTCCATTCTTTATACAGACCAGTATCCCTATCCTGAATTAATAATCCTCCACTTATTCTTCTGTATTCTAATCCAACAGGTTTTTTATTGAAATTTTTTATTCTGACAAGCCTTAGATTTTTCTTTTTTTCTTTAAGGAAAGAAAGGGCATCTTCATCAAAATCAGGTGCAATAACCACCTCTAAAAATATCTCAGTTAGTACCTGTGCAGTTTCCAGATTTACAGGTTTATTAAAGGCAACAATACCACCAAAAGCAGATTTAGGATCTCTGGCTAAAGCTTCCCTGTAAGCCTCTACCTGCTTTTCTCTAACTGCAACCCCACACGGATTGTTATGCTTAACAATAACACAGGCTGTTTCTTCAAACTCCTTTACAAGATTAACAGCAGCCTCAACATCAAGGAAGTTGTTGTAAGACATTTCCTTTCCATGAAGAACCTCACTTTCTGCTATAGATAGTCCTGTATATTCAATAGGGGAAACATAAAGGGATGCTTCCTGATGTGGATTTTCCCCGTACCTCAGGGAAGTTTTTTTTCTTACAGGAATAGAAAGCTCTTGGGGGAATTTATCATTAATATCAAATTTTTCATTTAAAACAGCAGAAATAACGCTGTCATAAAAGGCTGTATGTCTGAATGCTTTTAAAGCGAGTTTTCTCCTTGTTTCTAATGTCGTATCTCCCTTTTCCTTTAGTTCATGAATCACAAAATCATAATCATCAGGATCAACAATAATTGTTACAAACTTATGGTTTTTTGCTGAAGCCCTGACCATAGCAGGACCACCAATATCTATATTCTCAATAATCTCATCTAAATCAGCCCCCCTTTTTACAGTTTCCTCAAAGGGATACAGATTTATAGCCACTATATCTATAGGCTGAATACCCTGCTCTTCTAACTGCTTCATATATTCAGGGTTATCCCTGACAGCTAAAAGACCCCCATGGATTTTAGGATGAAGTGTTTTTACTCTGCCTCCCATTATTTCAGGAAAACCAGTAATCTGGGAAACTTCTACAACAGGAATACCATTTTCTTTTAAAACCCTGGCAGTTCCGGAAGAAGATATGATTTCATATCCAAGCTCAATAAGATTTTTTGCAAAATCAACAACACCCCTTTTGTCTGAAACAGAGATTAACGCTCTTTTCCTCATTTCCTAACCTCAAAAATTTTCCTTTAAAAAGATTATTAAATTATAAAAAAAAGTTGATAAAAATTTCTCTTTTCCTTTATTATTTAAAAAAAAGAAAAGGTTAATATAAATGGAAAATTTTACAGTAATAGCCGGTCCTTGCGTTATTGAAAGCAAAGATGTATGTTTTCAGGTTGCAGAAACAGTAAAAAAGCTTCAGGAGCAGTATCCAAAAATCAGGTTTGTTTTTAAATCCTCTTTTGATAAAGCAAATAGAAGCTCCCATGAAAGTTTTAGAGGAAAAGGTCTGGAGTATGGATTAAAAGTGTTGGAAGATGTTAAAAAAGAGTTTGGTTTGCCTGTTCTTACAGATATCCATGAAACCTACCAGGCTCAACCTGTTTCTGAAGTTGTGGATATTATCCAGATTCCAGCTTTTTTATGCAGGCAGACAGACCTCCTTTTAGCTGCTGCAGAAACAGGAAAGGAGATAAATGTAAAAAAAGGGCAGTTTTTAGCTCCGTGGGATACAAAAAATATTGTTGAAAAACTAAAATTTGGTGGAGCCAAAAGATTTTACTTAACAGAAAGGGGGGTTTCTTTTGGATACAATAATCTTGTTGTGGATTTTAGAAGCCTTCCTATAATGCGAAAGTATGCGCCTGTTATATTTGATGCTACCCACAGTGTTCAATTACCAGGTGGTCAGGGAAAATCCTCAGGTGGGCAAAGGGAGTTTGTTTATCCCCTTGCTAAAGCAGCTGTATCTGTGGGAGTTGATGGTTTATTTTTTGAGACACATCCTTACCCTGAAAAAGCTCTATCCGACGGACCAAACCAGGTTCCTTTAAAAGAATTTCCCTTTTTAATAGAAAAACTTTTAAAGCTCAGGGAATTTTTAAATGAAAATTCTATTTAGCATTTTTTTTATCTGGGTTGTAGCTTTTTTTGTATCATGTGGTGTAAAAGGTTCCCCGCAAATCCCCCCTTCAAAAATACCAGAACCTGTTAAAGAAGTGAAAGTTAAACAGCAGGGAAAAAAGTTAGTTATTTACTGGATGTACGTACCTATTTATGAGGATGGAAAACCGATAAAAGAAAGATTTTCTTTCAAAATAGAAGAAAATGACAGTTTTATAAATCCAAAAATTAATAAAAGTAAAAATCTTTACTGGTTTAGAAGAAATATCACCTCCTTTGAAAGGGAGTTTTGTTATCGTATATGGGTTTTTACAGAAAAAGGCTATACTGCCGTTTCAAAATATTTTTGTTATTTACCATCAAAACAGATTCCAGTTATTAAAACTTCCTTACTTATAAGTGTAAAAAATGAAGGAATATTATTAAAATGGAATAAAAATTATGAACTTTTAAATATTTACAGGGGGAACACAGGGGAAAATATACCTCCTATCCCCTACATATCTATAAAAGGAAAGGATATGTTTATAGATAAAAATGTAGAACTTAATAATAGATACTGCTATTTCATAACAGTTGAAAAAGACAGTATTGAAAGTGATCCGTCCTCTACAAAATGTATTGTTTTTAGGGATATTTTTCCTCCTGATCCTGTAAAAAATCTGGAAGGGGTTTTTTACAAAGGAAAACTCATACTTATATGGACAGAAAGCCCTTCAAAGGATGTTATTGGCTATATAGTAGAGAAAAATGGAAAACCTTTAAACAACAAACCTATTGATACATATTTTTTTATTGTAGATGGATATAAAAAAGGGGATATTTTAAGTGTCTATGCAATAGATAAAGCAGGGAATAAAAGTTCCCCTGCTTATCTTAAGGTAGAGTAATGGACAATTTTCATTTTTTCTGGTTTGTATATTACGTTTAAGAAATACCATCCGGCTATAAAACCACCTACATGGGCATACCATGCAACACCACCTATATTAGGCGGTGTAATAAGTGCAAATAAGACCTGTATAAAAAACCAGTATCCAATAAAAAACCATGCTGGTAAAACAAAAGCAACAAAGAAGAAAGGAGGTATTATAGTAAGGACTTTTGCCTCTGGATAGAGTTTCATGTATGCAGCAAGTATTCCACTTATTGCACCTGATGCCCCAACCATTGGTGTAAACATGTTTCCTGCAGCTAAACTTACAAATGACTGTAAAAAAGCAGCCCCTAAACCAGATACAATATAGAAAATAATGAATTTAATCCTTCCTAAAGCATCCTCAACATTATTTCCAAATACCCACAGGAAAATCATATTCCCGATAAGGTGGGCCCATCCCCCATGGATAAACATATGTGTAAATAGAGGAAGAATATCAAAATGAATTATGTCTATAGGTAAAAGGCCGTATCTATGGATAAAAAGGTCAAGCTCCTGTGGAGATAGTGAGACCTCATAAAGGAATACAGCAACATTTATAAAAATAAAAAGAACCGTTATTATAGGAAATCTACTGGTTGGTACATTGTCCTTAATAGGTATCATCTTTATCTCCAGGGAAAGGTTTTTTAATCATTATATTACAAAAATAAAAAAAGGGCTCCGTTGCGGAGCCAGGGATTTGGGGGAGGGAGGGGGGGAGGGATTTTTAACTTACAACATTTTTAATAAAATTTCAACTTTTTAATAACTACCTTTTACTGTTAATAATTATACAAAAATCTTAATCAATAATCAATATCAATTGGTATTTTAACGCGCCCGGCAGGATTCGAACCTGCAACCTTGGGATCCGTAGTCCCATGCTCTATCCAGTTAAGCTACGGGCGCAATCAGTCATTTTTTATGGCTAGAAGTTTTTCTTCCTGTTCTTTGGCTATTAGCTGATCAATAATTTCATCTAAATCGCCATCTAAAATATCATGGATACGGTGTGATGTGTATCCTATTCTGTGGTCTGTTACCCTATTTTGGGGGAAGTTATATGTTCTTATCTTTTCTGACCTATCCCCTGTTCCAACCTGAGAACGTCTTTCTTTCTCTATCTTTTCCCTTTCAAGTCTATCGTAATAATCCTTTAATCTTGCCCTTAGTATCTGCATAGCTTTCGCTCTATTTTGAAGCTGGGATCTTTCGTCCTGACAGCTTACAACAATACCTGTAGGAAGATGCGTTATCCTTACAGCAGAGTCTGTTGTGTTAACGTGCTGTCCCCCTGCTCCAGAAGCCCTCATTGTTTCTATTTTTAGTTCTTCTGGTTTTATTTCAATATCAACCTCTTCAGCTTCCGGCAGTACTGCTACGGTAGCTGTAGAAGTGTGAATCCTACCTGAACTTTCTGTTTCTGGAACCCTTTGAACCCTGTGGACACCACTTTCATATTTTAGTCTTGAGTAAGCCCCTTTTCCCTTTATTAACGCTATAACTTCTTTTATTCCGCCCCTGTCTGTTGGATGGATGCTTAAAACTTCAACTTTCCAGCCGTGTCTTTCTGCATACCTCTGGTACATTCTAAAAAGTTCCCCTGCAAAGAGAGCAGCTTCTTCACCACCGGCGCCCTGTCTTATTTCAAGTATAACGTTCTTTTCGTCATTAGGGTCTTTAGGGAGTATCTCTATCTGTATCTCTTTTTCTAACTCTTCTTTTTTCTTTTCAAGTTCCTTCAGCTCCTCCTCTGCAAGGAGCTTCATTTCCTCATCATCGCTTTTTAGAAGTTCCTTAGCTTCTTTTATCCCTTCCAGGGTTTTTTTGTATTCTTTATATAAAGATGAGAGTTTTTCAGCTTCCTTATGTTCTTTTGCTATTTGTTGGAGCTTCTTTTGATCCTTTAAAACCTCAGGATCTGATAGAAGCTCCTCTAATTTTTTTAATTTTTTATCTATATTCTCAAGTTTTTCTAAGATATGCTTATTAAGCATTCTTGCTTTCTGTTTCTACAGCTGTTCCTTTTATTTCTAAAAATAAAGGCTTTATTTTTAACTTACCTGTATAAAATGGATGACACTGGTTGCAAACCTCAAGATGAACAACCCCTCCTTTTGTTGAAAGAAGGTCAAACTCATTTCCACAACCGCAAACAAAATGAGTTACTTTTAATTCCGGATGAATATCCTTTTTCAATTTTCTACCTCCAAATATATTCCTTTTTTTATAATTTCAACAGATGAATTAAATATTATATTACAAAGATTTAAGCATTCATAGATTTAAGGAATTCTTCATTGGTTTTAAATTTGGCCAGTTTTGCAAGGAGAAATTCCATAGCCTCAACCTCGTCCATTGTAGATAAAAACTTCCTGAGTATCCACAGCCTTTGAAGTTCCCAGTCTTCCAGTAAAAGCTCTTCCTTTCTTGTTCCTGATTTTGGAATATTTATAGCAGGGAATACCCTTTTTTCCATTAATCTTCTATCAAGGTAGAGCTCCATATTTCCAGTTCCTTTAAACTCTTCAAAAATAACATCATCCATCCTTGAACCGGTCTCAACTAAAGCTGTTGCCAGTATTGTTAAGCTTCCACCCTCTTCTATATTTCTTGCAGCTCCAAAGAACTTTTTTGGTCTTTGTAAAGCTGTTGCTTCTATACCACCAGATAAAACCCTTCCAGAAGGAGGCGTTATTGCGTTTGAAGCCCTGGCTAATCTTGTCATAGAATCAAGTAAAATAACAACATCTTGCCCTAATTCAACAAGCCTTTTTGCCCTTTCAATAATAAGTTCTGCTACATGCATGTGTCTTTCCGGGGGTTCATCAAATGTGGATGCAACAACTTCAGCACCTTCCCCTACAATTCTTCTCATTTCCGTAACTTCTTCTGGACGTTCATCAATAAGGAGAATGATAAGGTGGGTTTCTGGATGATTTTTTATAAGGGCTTTTGCTATCCTCTGGATTAATACTGTTTTTCCTGCTTTTGGAGGTGCAACTATAAGTCCCCTCTGACCTTTACCTATTGGTGTTACAAGACTTACAACCCTGGTTGATAAATCTGATGGGTCATATTCCAGATTAAACCTTTCTGTAGGATGGAAAGGGGTTAACCTATCAAAAACAGGTCTGCCTTTTATCTTTTCAGGTTCAACAGTGTTAACAGCTTCTATTTTTATAAGGGCTCTATATTTTTCATTATCCTTTGGAAGTCTTGCTATGCCTATTATGTAGTCCCCTGTTCTTAAACCAAATTTTTTAATCTGGGAAGGGGATACATATATATCTGAAGAATGGGGGGCATAGTTATTTTCTATAGAACGTATAAATCCATATCCTTCAGGGAGGACATCAAGTACTCCCTTTATAAAATTTAAACCTTCTTCCTGGGCTTTTTTTTCTAGAATTTTTGTTATGAGCTCCTGTTTTTTTAAACCTGTAGTTCTTGTCAGGCCGATTTCCTTTCCTAACTTTTGAAGCTCAGAGAGGGTCATTTTTTTTAATTGATCTAAAGTAATGTCTGCTAACTGCATAGCGGTTTAAATCCTCCTCCGATTGTTTTATTTTCCAATACAAAATCTGCTGAAAATATTTCCTAGAATGTCCTCTGTCGTTATTTCCCCTGTAATCTCTTCAAGAAACTTTTCTGCTTCTCTTATATCAAGCATAAGAATTTCTCTCTGGTGATTGTATGTATCTAAATTAAGCAGTAGATGTTTTATAATCCTTTCTGCCTGTTTTAGCTTGTTGTAATGCCTTAGATTAATAAAAATCTCCTCTTCTTTTTCTTCTAAAAGACCTAATGTTTGGAAGATTTTTTCTTCTAATTGGGAAATATTTTCCAGAGTTTTACTGCTAACGAATATTATATCCTTAAAATAATACTTTTTTGCAGATTTATCAAGTACTAAGTCGCTTTTATTTCCCACAATAATAGGATTTTTATCTTTTATTTTCTCGTATATTTCAAGATCTTCCTGGGTTATTCCTTCTGCTGCATCAAAAACAAACAAAATAATATCTGCTTCCTCTATTTTTTCTATAGCTTTTTGAATTCCAATTTTTTCTATTTTATCCTGGGTTTCCCGTATACCTGCTGTATCTAAAAGCTTGACAGGAATTCCCTTTATAGATACAACCTCTTCTATAAAATCCCTTGTTGTTCCTCTGTATTCTGAAACAATAGCCCTTTCATATCCAACAAGGGCATTAAATAAAGATGATTTACCTACATTTGGCTTTCCTACAATTGCAAGTTTGATACCTTCCCTTACAATCTCACCCTTTTTGTAAGTTTTTAAAAGTTTCTGAATATGTTTTAAAACGTCTTCTAATCTTTTTTTTATTTCCTCCTGGGGAATTTCCTCAACATCTTCAGGGAAATTCAGTTCTGCTTCTATAAGGCTTTCCAGCTCTAAAAGGGCGTTTTTTAATAGGTTTATTTTTTCTGAAAGTTTTCCCTCTAAGATATTTAAAGCTGCTTTTGAAGCCTTTTCTGTCTTTGCTTCAATAAGTTCTGCTATTGCCTCTGCCTGGGTAAGGTCAATTTTCCCGTTTAAAAAAGCTCTTTTGGTGAACTCCCCAGGTTCGGCAAACCTTGCTCCAAAATATATACTCTCTTCTATTATCTTTTTAATTACAGGAACACTTCCATGGGGATAGATTTCTACAATATCTTCCCCTGTAAAGCTTCTTGGAGCTTTAAAGTATATTAATAAACCTTCATCAATAACATTCCCTTCCCTATCTTTTATTTTTCCATAATAAGCTTTTCTTTCTTCAACCTTTTCAGGGAGGGAAAATAGCTTTCTTCCTATATCTAAGGATTTTTCCCCGCTTATCCTTATTATGCCTACAGCAGAAGGAATAAGCGGGGTTGCATTTGCCACAATTGTGTCTTTATCCATTCTTTTTATCGTATCTTCCAAGCTGTTTATTGATTATGAAGCTTTGTCCAATGCCTAATATATTATTCGTAAGCCAGTATAAAACAAGTCCTGCTGGAAAGTTCATAAACATAAATGTAAAGACAGCAGCCATAATATACATAATCATTTTTTGATTTTTATCTGATGAAGGAGTTATCCACTGCTGGGCAATCATAGAAAGACCCATAAGAATAGGTAATATGTAATATGGATCTTTATCCGACAGATCTGGTATCCATAAAAACGGTACATTTTTTAGCTCAACAGTTACCATTAAAACGTTGTATAAGGCAATAAATATAGGTATCTGGGCAATAATAGGTAAACAGCCGCTCATAGGATTTGCACCGTGCTCAGCATAAAGCTTCATCATTTCCTGTTGTAATTTCTGGGGATCATCTTTATATTTCTTTTGAAGTTTTTGTATTTCTGGGGCAAGATCAGACATTTTTTTCATAGCTTTTAAGGATTTATGGTTTAGTGGGAATAAAACAATTCTTAAAAGAACAGTTAGAATTATAATTGTTAAGCCCCAGTTGTGAACATAGTTATATATAAAATGCATAATAAGGAATAAAGGTTTACCTAAAATACCGAATATTCCAAAATCCACTGTGTCCTGTAATGCAAGATCAACATTCCATTCTTTTTTATATTTATCTGTTATCTCGCCAAGCAGTGAATATAGCTTAGGACCACTGAAAATAAAACCTTCCAGGGAGGCTGGTATTTCTGATAAAACAACAGTGTGGTTACCTCCTACTGGAATAACGTGAACTGCCGGAAATCCATCCTTACCTGCTACCATCTGAAGAAAATACTTATTTTCTTCTCCAGCCCAGAGTATATTTCCCCTTATTATCTGTTCTTTAGTTATATCTGGATCTAATTTTATAAGCTCTTTATCTGTTTTTATAATTGCCCCTGAATGGCCAAATGATCCCTGGCTTTCTAATGTTAAGCCGCTTATTATCCCAAGTCCTACATTATTTAATCCTTTTGTTTTTAGTGAGATAGAAATTGTTTGATCTTTATTTATAACAAAGATCTTTTCTACTGATATGTCTCCTTTTTTTAATGAAAAAATGTATCTGTTATCCTCTTTTCTTACAGAATATTTTGAAAAGTTTAACAGGGCTGTTTTCTGGGGATCTGTTGTTATAATCTCCCCAGGAAATATTTTATTTTTCTTTGCAAACTGACTTATGATGTCTATGTTGTATCTTTCAACATAAACAGAAACAATCCTTCCACCTATTCTTGATATCTCTATATATCCAAAGTCTGTTTTTATTTTTTCAATATCTTTTAAAGTGTCTGCAGATAATCTCTGTGGTCCAAGTAGCAGGTCATAATTTCCGGCAATATAAACGAAGCTTTTGCTGTCATTTTGTTGGGAGTTTGTAGTTTTAACCTCTTGCTTTTCCTGTTTTTGAAGCTTTTGGGTTTCCTGAACCTGATGTTTTTGGATATTTTTTTCAGGCTGGGGAAAAATAAAAGATTGAATCGCTGTAAAAGCGATTAATAAAACTGCCACAACAAGGAAAAATATAAATATACGTTTGTTCATATCCTGCTGATCATTCATCATTTCTCTACAACTCCTTTTATGGGTAGTCTATTCCACCTTTTGAAAAGGGATTACATCTTAATATTCTCCAGATAGCCTTTAACAGCCCTTTAAAAGCTCCATATTTTTCTATAGCCTGTATTGAATACTCAGAGCATGTAGGATAATAACGGCAGCTAGAAGGCTTTAAAGGAGATATATACTTCCTATATAAGCTAATCAGCCATATCAGTAACTTTTTCATTCCTTTCTCTTAGATTTTTAAAAAGGATTTCTATATCTTTTAGAACCTGATGGATTTTTTTGCCAAGGATATATCTTCTTGCTATCAAAATAATATCATAACCTAAATGTTGTATCTGGGGATAAAACATTCTAACACTTTCTTTAAGTAATCTCTTTGCCCTATTTCTATCTACTGCCTTTTTTGAAAGTTTTTTTGATGCTATAAAAGCAAATCTGGGTTTCCCCAGATTATTTTTTTGAAAAACAGCTATAAAGGTTTTAGTTTTTATTGTTTCTTGTTTTTTTGAAAGAATATCTTTTATCTCTTTTCCTTTTAACGTTTCCATTAAGTTACTGCTAATCTTTTTCTTCCTTTTCTTCTTCTTCTAGCTAGTATTTTTCTTCCTGCTTTTGTCCTTTTTCTCGCTAAAAATCCGGATGTTCTCTTCCTTTTTTTGTTAGAAAGACGATTTTTTATAACTTCTGAAGCCATTTTTTCCTCCTCATGTTGTGATTAAAAACAAAAAGAGCGCACAAAACTGTACGCTCTTACAAAATATTTTAGAAATTTTATTTTTCTTAAAATCCAGCTTTTCCGTCAAATATTCCTGTAAATAGGAAGATAATAGCAATTAATAATGCATAAAGAACAAATGTTTCTATAAGAGCCATACCGATGAACATTGTTGTTAATAGTTTTCCACCCATATTTGGGTTTCTTGCCATTCCTTCAAGAACACCTCTAATAGCATTACCAAGACCTGCAGCACCACCACCAGCAGCTGCACCAATCGCTACACCTGCACCGATAGCCATGGCTCCGTAAAATATAGCTCTAGACATAGCATCTGCATTACCTTCACCTGCAAAAGCTGCAGAAACTGCTCCTGCTACTAATAGCAATACCGCAAAAGCTGTTGAGAATTTTCTCATTACTGTAAAAACCTCCTTTTATTATTTTATTACCAATATTTGAGTATCTATTTTAGGAATATCCCTTTCGTAATCCACAGGGATAACAGTTAGATCTGGCTTCACTTCAGCTGTAACCTCTGGAAGCCTTTCAACAGTTTTTCCTTTTGCTTCTATAAAAAATTCATAATTGTCAAAATCTTTAAGGAGAGCCTTTAGCTTCTGTTTTACACTTTCTTCGGCTTTCTCTTTAAGGTCAGGGGAAGCAGGCATTCCAAATGATGCACTTGTTTTTATCATTGTATATACATCTTCAAGTTCGTGGAAAATTACAAGCTTAGCTTCATATTTCTGGGATAGATCTACTGCCCATTCCAGGGCTTTTAAGGATAACGGTGTTAAGTCTACACAAACAAGGATTTTTTCAATATTTACCATTTTCATTCTCCTTAATGGGCTTCTTCAACTAGTGCACCGGCGATATAAACAGTTGTCAGTATCATGAAAACGTAAGTTTGAAGGAATACAGCTATAAGGTGAATAACCATAACCGGTAAAGGAACAAGCAGTGGAACAAGAAGAATCAGAACTATTGTTATTAATTCTCCACCTGTCATGTTGGCAAATAAACGTAAAGCAAGTGTAACAGGTCTGCTAAGGTGTGATAGTATTTCTATTATAAAAAATACAGGAGCTGCCGCAGGTATTGGTCCCATAAAATGTTTTATGTAAGAAAAGCCGTGTTTCTTTATCCCAACGTAATTGTATATTACAAACACAAGTAAAGCTAAGGCAAGTGTGGTATTTATGTTAGCTGTGTAGGATTCAAGCCCAGGTATCATTCCCATAAGATTACCAAAAAACACAAATAATCCAATACCAGCTACTAGGGGGAAGAACTTTCTTCCTTCTTTTCCCATCTGTTCTTTGATCATATTATCTGTGAACTCAATATACATCTCAAAAAGATTTTGTATAGGAGATGGTATGAGGGAAGGTTTCTTTGCAAATATTTTAAAAATTACAGGAACAACAATAAGTGCAAGTACAGCCATAATAACATGGTTAATATAAAGCCCTTCCAAGATTCAGCCTCCAGTAATTTGTAGTTCAGTTGACACAAACTCCAAATATTATAGCAGAAAAATTTTTATGGTGTAAATCTGGAAAAGGGGGAATCCCCCTTTTTATGTTCCGTGTTCCCAGCTTGAAAGATACTCTTTCTGCTCCTGGGTTAGAGTGTCTATCTGTATTCCCAATGCTTTAAGCTTTAATCTTGCCACTTCAAAATCCAGTTCATCAGGTACTTTATACACTTTTGGCTCTAAATTTTTATAATTCTTAACAAGATATTCAGCAGAAAGAGCCTGGTTTGCAAAAGACATGTCCATTACTGCTGCAGGATGTCCTTCAGCCGCCGCAAGGTTAACAAGTCTTCCTTCTGCCAGTATATAAATTTTTCTTCCATCTGGAAGGGTATATTCGTCTACATTTTCCCTGATTCTTCTTTTAGATACAGACATCTCTTCTAAAGCTTTTATATTTATTTCAACATCAAAATGTCCTGAATTTGCTACGATACATCCGTCTTTCATAACTTCAAAATCTTCTTTATCTACAACATTTATATTTCCTGTTACTGTTACTATAAAATCTGCAATCTTTGATGCTTCTTTCATAGGCATAACTCTGTAACCGTCCATTCTTGCTTCAAGGGCTTTTAAAGGATCAACTTCTGTTACTATAACTTCAGCTCCCATTCCTTTAGCCCTCATTGCAACACCTTTTCCGCACCATCCATAACCAGCAACTACAAAGTTTGAACCAGCTAAAAGTCTATTTGTTGCCCTTAAAATACCGTCTATAGTTGATTGTCCGGTTCCATATCTGTTGTCAAATAGATGTTTTGTGTAGGCATCATTCACAGCAATAACAGGGAATTTTAAAACTCCTTCTTTTTCCATAGCTTTAAATCTTATAACCCCTGTGGTTGTTTCCTCTGTTCCACCGAAGATATTTGGAATAAGATCCTGCCTTTCTTTATGTAAAGTAGATATAAGGTCTCCTCCATCATCCATGGTTATATTTGGCTTTTTATCCAGCACGGCATAAAGATGTTTGTAGTAAGTATCCCTGTCCTCCCCGTGTATTGCGAAGGTTGGAATCCCAAACTCTTTAACAAGGGCAGCTGCTACATCATCCTGTGTAGAAAGGGGATTTGAAGCTGTAAGATAGACATCTGCTCCTCCTGCTTTCAGGGTTATCATTAAATTTGCTGTTTCTGTTGTAACATGGAGACATGCAGCTATTTTTATTCCTTTTAAAGGTTTTTCTTTTTCAAATCGCTCCCTTATTTGCCTTAAAACAGGCATGTCTTTCTCAGCCCATTCAATTCTGAGCTTTCCTTTTTCTGCAAGGGAAATGTCTTTTACATGGTAGTCCATAGGATACCTCCTTAAATTTTTTAGTAAAAATTGATTATAACACTGCAAAAATTTTGTAAAATTTTTATTTGACTTGAGAAATTTTTTGTATCAATCTTATTTACGTGTATATAAAAAGATAAAAGTATTTTATGAAAACCCTAAAATATTTACGGAGGGAATTATGAGTATAGCTGTTATTTCTTTTGATCAGGATTTTATAACCCAGATTAAAAGAGAACTTCCTGAGGAAAAAATAAGAGGATATATAGACAGTTTATCTATGCTGAAGGAACTTTCTGAGTTTAACCCGGATATTATCATTTATGACGCTTCTTCCGGGGAGTTTGCAATTGATGATCTTAAGTTTTTATTAACAAGGGAGAAGGTAGAAAAAAAGAAATTTAGAATTTTGCTTTCAAGGGAACAGCCGGTAGATATAGACAGTTTCCCAGAAGTGGAAGATATTATTTATTACACAAAAGAAACTGATATTCCAAAGCTTGTATCTGATATAAAAGCTGAGCTTGGTGTTTCTCAAAAATCAAAAGAAGAACCGGTTTTAGGGGAAACTCCTATATCAGCTGATACAATGGAGAGTTTCATTGAACCAACAGTTTTTGAAGAGTCTGTTCCTGAACCCCACGAAGATATTATGGAACATTTAGGGGAGTTTTCCCTTTCTGAGGAAGAAGAAAAGGAAATAAAGGAAAGCCTGGAATTGCTTGGAGAACATAAACCGGAAGTTAAAAAAGAGGAAAAACAAGAGGAAATGCTTGAATCATTCTTTTCTTTACCAGAAGAAGAACAAAAGGTGAAAGAAGAGCCAGCTTTAGATGAACCAGTCTCATTCCAGGAAACTTTCAGCCAGTCTCAAGAAACTTCTTTTTCTCAAAAATCCCCGGCATCTCCTGGGACTATAAGAATAGAAATTGATATTTCCGTAGATGATATTAAAAAAACTATTGCTGAAAAAGCTGTTGAACAACTTGTAAAGGATGTTTTAAAATCTCCGGAAATGGAAGAGCTTATTAACAATATCCAGAGGGATTTTGTGGAAAGAACAGAAGATGAACTTGAAAAGATAAAAGAAGAGCTAAAGAAGGAACTGAAAGATAAGCTTTCTTCGTCTTTAGAAAAGGAGCTCAGGGAATCATTACTTGAAACTATAAAAGAAGATGTTGCTAAGCTTACATCCCAGATTGTTAAAGAAAGACTTGAGCAGTTATTTGGGGGAAGATAAAAATTCTTTATAATGTTTAAAATTTTGGGGGATTTAGAGGTTTAGTATGTGCGGTATTATTGGCTATATAGGTAAAAGAAATGCTGTTCCTGTGTTGTTATACGGTCTTCAGAGACTTGAATACAGAGGATACGATTCTGCAGGAATTGCCGTTGTTGAAAGGGAAAATGGGAAGATCTTAATAGAAAAACAGGTTGGAAAAATCAAAGACCTGCAAGAACATCTATGGGGTAAAAAAATAGATGGGCATCTTGGTTTGGGACATACAAGGTGGGCAACCCACGGAAGCCCAACTGTTGAAAATGCCCATCCCCATATAAGCCAGAATGGAAAAATAGCTATTGTTCACAACGGGATAATTGAAAATTATATAGATCTTAAAGAGGAACTTTTAGGAAAAGGTTATAAATTCAGGTCTGAAACAGATACAGAGGTTATTGCCCATCTTTTAGAAGATGAGTATAAAGATAATCTTTTTAAAACAGCTTTATCGGTAGCTAAAAAGCTTGAAGGGGCTTATGCTGTTGGAATTATCTCATTAAAAGAGCCGGATAAAATTGTGGCAATTAAAAAGGGTAGTCCTTTAATCGTCGGCTTAGGAAAAGATGAGAACTTTATAGCTTCAGATATTCCTGCCGTTTTGGAATATACAAAGGATTTTCTCGTTTTAGATGACGGGGAGATTGCAGTTATAACAAAGGATGATGTTAAAGTCTACAATCTGGAAGGAAAAGAAATAGAAAAAAAGCCTCTACATGTAACATGGGATGTATCTGTTGCTGAAAAAGGTGGATATAAACATTTTATGCAAAAAGAGATCCATGAACAGCCAAGAACAATAGGGGATACAATATCTGGATTTTCCTCATCTAAAAATAATGAGCTTTTTGAAACCCTGAAAGATACAGATAGGCTGTATATAATTGCCTGCGGTACTTCCTACCATGCAGGTTTAGTTGGAAAATTCTGGATAGAGAGGTTTGCAAAAATTCCTGTAGAGGTTGATTATGCCTCTGAGTACAGATACAGGGACAGGATTATAGATGAAAAAACAGTTGTTCTTGGAATAAGCCAGTCTGGGGAGACTGCAGATACGAGATTTGCACTTTTAGATGCAAAATCTGAAGGCGCAAAAACAGTTGGTCTTGTGAATGTGGTGGGAAGTTCCCTTTCAAGGGAAAGTGATTATGTTCTTTACACGTATTGTGGACCTGAAATAGGAGTTGCAGCTACCAAAACATTTACAGCTCAGCTTGTAACTCTCTTGCTCTTTTCCTTAGAGGCTGGCCTGAAAAGAAAAACTATACCGGAGGATACATACAAAAACATATATGAAGAACTTCTTCATATTCCTTCAAAGGTTGAGAAAATACTTCAGAAAGATAGTCAGATAAAGGATATCGCCTATAAATATATGAATGCTAAAGATTTTCTATTTTTAGGAAGAAATATAAATTATCCAATAGCACTGGAAGGGGCATTAAAACTTAAAGAGATATCTTATATCCATGCTGAAGGTTATCCTGCAGGGGAAATGAAACACGGTCCCATTGCACTTATAGATGAAAAACTTCCTGTTGTTTCGGTAATTCCAAAGGATAGATTTTATGAAAAGATGTTTTCAAATATACAGGAAGTAAAGGCAAGAAAGGGAAAGGTTATATCTGTAGCCACAGAAGGAGATGAAAAAATAAAGGAAATTTCCGAGGATGTTATATATATACCAGAAACACATGATATACTGTATCCTATTCTTACTGTTTTACCACTGCAGATACTTTCCTACCATATTGCTACCCTTCTTGGAAAGGATGTGGATCAACCTAGAAACCTAGCAAAGACGGTGACAGTTGAGTAATGGACAAAATGGAAATGGATATTCTTGAAGGTCTTAATGAGGAGCAAAAAAGGGCTGTAACGTATTTCTCTTCCCCTTTGCTTGTTCTAGCAGGGGCTGGCTCTGGAAAGACAAGGGTTATAACCCACAAAATAATGTTTCTTGTACATCATTTAGGGATACCCCTTAATAGAATTCTTGCGATAACATTTACAAACAAGGCAGCCCAGGAAATGAAAGAAAGGGTTAAAAATGCCCTTAATCTACAGGAAGAACCCCAATGGATATCTACCTTCCACAGTTTATCAGCAAAAATACTCAGGATTGAAGCCCAGGCTTTAGGGTATAACAGAGACTTTATTATCTATGATGAGGAAGACAGTAAAAAGGTAATAAAAGATGTTATAAAGGAGCTTGATCTTTCAGAGGAGATATACAAACCTGAAAAGATAAAAGGTACTATTTCCCAAATAAAACAGTATTTAGACAGTTCTATAATTGATTTTTATTCCTTAAATATGCCCCATCTTCCAAAGATTTTAGAAAAATATGAGGAACATCTTGCATTTAGTAATGCCATGGACTTTGATGATCTCTTAATAAATGTGGTAAAGCTTTTTAATGAAAATCCGGGGATTTTAAAAAAATGGCAGGATAAATTTGACTATATTCTTGTAGACGAGTATCAGGATACAAATAAAGTTCAGCACGAGATCCTGAAACATTTAGTTGGAGAAAGGGACTGTATAACTGTTGTCGGCGATCCCCAGCAGTGTATATATACCTGGAGGGGAGCCAATCCTGAGAATATCCTTGATTTTGAAAAAGATTTTCCAAATACAAATATCATAAAACTGGAGAGAAACTACAGATCAACTGAGAGTATATTGGAAACTGCAAACAAAGTTATATCTGGGGCAAAGGGTAGATGGAAAGAAAAGGTTTTAAAACTGTGGACAGATAAAGGGAAAGGGGAAAAACCTGCCCTTGTGGTACTGGAAACAGAAAAACACGAGGCAGGCTTTATAGCAAAACAGATAAAAAAGCTTTTAGAAGATGGATATAGATACAGGGATTTTGCTGTTCTTATCAGGATGTCTTATCTGTCAAGAAATATAGAGGAGTACTTTGTCAAATACAATATTCCATATCAGATAGTTGGAGGACTGAAATTCTTTGAAAGGGCGGAGGTTAAAGATATTCTTGCCTATCTAAGATTTGCGCTTCAACCTAAAGATACACAGGCCTTTAAGAGGATTATCAACCTACCTTCAAGGGGTATAGGAGAAAAGACAGTTCAGAAGATAGCTTCTTTTAAGGAAACAGATTGGCTTCAGGCTTTGAAAGATGCTTATGATAGTATGTCCCCTAAAATAAAAATAAAGCTACAGGAGTTTATTGAGCTTATAGATACTGTAAGAAAGTACGGGAATGAAAAACCTGCAGAAATGGCAAAATACATATATGATGCTGTAGACTATGAAAATTATCTTTCTTCAAAATATCCAAAAGATTGGGAAGATAGGGTTGCAAATATAAAAGAACTTTTTAATGCTCTAAAAGAGATAGAGGGCTCTGGAAAAACATTTCTTGAATTTCTTGAGGAAAGTTCCTTATCCCAGGCACAGGATAGTCTTGAGGAAAATAATACCGTAAAGATTATGACTGTCCATGCTTCAAAGGGATTGGAATTTCCTGTTGTTTTTATAGCCGGTGTGGAAGAAGGGATTTTCCCCTCTGGACGTTCTTTTGAAGATATGGAGCAGATGGAAGAAGAAAGAAGGCTGTTTTATGTAGCTATAACAAGGGCTAAAGAAAAATTATTTTTGTCTATGGCAAAACGCCGTTCTACATATGCAGGCCGATATAATGAGACAAAGGCATCAAGATTTTTAAAAGATATAAAAAATAGTATCAAAATGTTTACAACCAAAAAAACTTCATTGCAGAAGAAGGAAAAAAAACCAGTAGGAAGTTTTTCCGGTGGAAGTTTTTTTGCAGGACAACTTGTAAAACATGATGTTTTTGGAAAAGGGGTTATAAAACAAATAACCGGAAGTACAGCAAAAGTTATATTTGAAAAAGTAGGAGAAAAAAATATAAGGTTAGATTTTTTAAAAAGGATCTAATCCCTTTTTTTCTTAAAAAAATCCTTTAAAATCTGGGAACATTCTGGACATTCCACAAACTCAAACCCTATTTTAAATGGAAGTTTCCCATCAGAAAACAAAGAATACTGGCTTATAACAGCTCCGCCTTTGTCATCTTTTGCCCCAAATAAAACCTTTTTTATACGGGATTGCATTATTGCCCCAGCACACATTACGCAGGGTTCAAGGGTTATATACATTTCACACCCATCCAACCTCCAGCTTCCTATATTCTTGCATGCATCTTCTATAGCAACAATTTCCGCATGGTAAAGGGCGTTTTTTCTCTCTATTCTCTGGTTGTGGCCTCTACCTATGATTTTTCCATCTTTAACAATCACTGCCCCAACAGGAACCTCACCCTTTTTCAGGGCTTTTTCCGCTTCTTTAAAAGCTTCCTTCAAAAATTTCAAATCCATTTCTACGCTATATTGTAAATTTTTTTAGATGTATTATATATAACTAACAAACCCCTAAAAAGGAGGAATTACTATGTCTGATAAAAAGGAAAAAGTTAACGTAGAAGAACTGTTAAAAGAGATAGAAAGGTTAAAAAAGGAAGTTGAGCAGTTAAAGAAAAAAACGGAGGAAGAAAAAGAAGAAAAGATGATTGGTAAGGAGACTGTTGTTGAGATATTAGATGAAACAGAAAATATCATAAAGAAGGCATTTTCAGTAGTTGAAGGTGCTATAATAGGCGCTATAGAAGGTGCTAAGAAAAACTTAAAAGAATAACTCTAGAGAGGTGGAAAGAATGGAAGAACAACTTCAGGAAAGTCCAATTCCCTTTGCAGAACTCTTAAAGGATATTGAAGTAAAGGATAAATCAACTGCTTATGTATTAATAGAGGCAAACCCCTCAGAGATACCTTATATTATGGAAAAACTATCCCAGATAAAAAATGTAAAATCAGCAGATGTAGTTACAGGAATTTACGACATTATTGTATTTCTTGAAGGGGAAGACCAAAACGAAATAGGAAGGGTGGTTATCAGAGATATAAATTCTATACGGGGTGTTCTAAAAGCTACAACATGTATGGTGGTAAAAATCTAATATAGGCCGCTTTCTGCGGCTTTCTTATTACAAAACCAATTGAAAATATAATTAATATATCCTATATTATTTCCACTAAAATAAAACAGTGTTTGATTTTTAAGGAGGCTGCCTGTGACAGTAGCAGAAAAAACAGACATCATAGAAAAAATTAACAGGTTAAGAAAAGAAAAAAATGCTGTTATCTTAGCCCATTACTACCAGAGGGGTGAAATCCAGGATATAGCTGATGTTGTAGGGGACTCTTTGGAACTTGCAAGGAGAGCCCAGGAAACAGATGCCGATATTATTGTGTTTGCCGGTGTTAAATTTATGGCAGAAACAGCAAAGATTCTTAATCCTGATAAAAAGGTCTTACATCCAAATCCTGAAAGTGGCTGTCCTATGGCTGATATGGCTACTTATGAAGGGGTAAAAAAACTAAAAGAAGAACATCCAGATGCCCTTGTTGTAGCTTATGTAAATACAAATGCAGATGTAAAAACCCTTGCAGATGTTATTGTTACCTCAAGAAATGCTGTAAAGGTTGTGAAAAAGCTGGATGCGAAAAAGATTATTTTTATACCTGATCAATTTTTAGGCTCATACATAGCAAACCAGATTCCTGAAAAGGAGTTTATACTGTGGAAAGGTTTTTGTCCTCCCCATTTTAACCTTACACCAGATCAGCTTTTAGCCTTAAAAGAAAAATATCCAGATGCAAAAATAGCCGTTCATCCGGAGTGTAATACAGAGACGGTAAAAATAGCTGATTTTGTAGGAAGTACCTCCCAGATAATAGAGTATGCAACAACATGTGATACAGACAATGTTATTATCGGAACAGAGGTTGGTCTAAAACACTGGCTTGAAAAGATAAATCCAGATAAAAATTATATATTCCCTGTAAATGCTGACTATTGTGGAACGGTTCACTGCTGTGATATGAAAAAAAATACCCTGGAAAAAATAGCAGATGTTTTGGAAAATGAAACAAATGAGATTATTCTACCTGAGGATATTATAGAAAAAGCAAGAAAACCTTTAGATAAAATGCTTGAAATACTATAAGAGGCCTCTAAAGGAGGCCTTTTTTAATATTTTCTGACAGTTGGGTCTATTTCATCAGACCAGGCTAAAATTCCACCTTCCACATTTTTAACATTATCAAATCCGTGTTCTAAAAGCCATAAAGTGGCTTGAAGGCTTCTATTTCCACTTCTGCAAATGATATATATAGGCTTGTCTTTAGGGAGTTTATCAATAATTCTTGGAAGGCTCATCAGGGGAACAAGCATTGCTTCCTTTTCTCTTATCCTTGAAAACTCATACTCCTGAGGTTCTCTAACATCCAGCAGAATAAAATCCTCTCCTTTATCTATTTTTTCTTTTAGTTCTTTAACTGAAATGTGTATTTTTTTGTATGTCTGGGGATCTAAAAACATTCTTTACCTCCATTTTTTATTTACATTTTCAAACAGTATAAGAAAAAAGATTATAACCTATATCATACTTGATAATAAAAATCATGGATACACCTTTTAAAAATCTATAATATATGTCTAAAAACAAAGCAAAGGAGACAGTAATGTTTCAGTTTAAACAAGAAGAGGTTGTAAAAGTACCAGATAAAGTAAAAAGAGCTTTGAAGGAACTCCTTGGGGAACATAAAGTTTTAGATGATGATATGGATAGACTTCTTTATTCTTACGATGCAACCAGAATAAAAGTTTTGCCGGAGGTTGTTGTTATTCCGGAGAATAAAGAAGAAGTTCAAAAACTTGTAAAGATATGTTATGAAGAAGGGATTCCTGTAACTCCACGGGGAGCTGGTTCCGGATATACAGGAGGTTCTTTACCTGTAAAAGGGGGTGTTGTTGTTTCCTTTGAAAAGATGGATAAGATATTAGAAATAGATGAAGATAATGCTATTGCTAAGGTTCAGCCAGGGGTTATAACATACAGGCTTCAGCAGGCAGTAGAAAAAAAAGGTCTCTTTTATCCCCCAGATCCTGCAAGTTATAAGTTTTGCACCCTTGGAGGTAATGTAGCTGAAAATGCGGGGGGTCCAAGGTGTGTAAAGTATGGAGTCACACGGGAGTACGTCATGGAACTGGAAACGGTAATACACACAGGGGAGTTTATACATACAGGAAGACCTACACTTAAAGATGTTGCAGGATACGATATAACAAAGCTTCTTATTGGAAGTGAAGGAACTTTAGGATTATTTACTGAAATCACTTTAAAACTAATACCAAAACCAAAAGCTGCAAAGACTGTTAAAGCTGTTTTTCAGGATATAGCTGCTGTTGGAAAAACAGTTAAAGACATATTCAAGGCTGGAATATCTCCATCTGCTTTGGAGTTTATGGATAAACTTGCTATAAATGCTGTTGAAGATTTTGGACATTTTGGACTACCAAGGGATGCAGAGGTTTTACTTCTTATAGAAGTTGATGGTCATCCTGTTGCTCTAGAAGATGAGATAAAAGAGGTTGCAAGGATCTGTGAGAAAAATGGGGCAAAAGTTGAAGTAGCACAGACATCGGCAGAAGCGAATAAACTTTGGGAAGCAAGAAGAGCTTTGTCTCCGGCTGTTTCTAAGCTTGGGAGGGTAAAAATAAATGAAGATATTGTATTCCCAAGAAGCTATCTCCCTGAAGCTCTTCCTAAACTCAGGGAAATAGGAAGAAAATACAACCTGAAAATGGTTAATTTCGGTCATATCGGAGATGGAAATGTTCACGCTAACTTTATGATAAGCGGTCTTGATGAAGATGAACTTAAAAGGGTGGAAAAAGCCGTGGAAGAGGTTTTTGACCTTGCCATCAGTTACGGAGGTTCAATAACTGGAGAACATGGAGTTGGAATAACAAAAGCACCTTTTATGAAAAAGCAGTTTAGACCCCAGGAAATAGAAATTATGAGAGGGATAAAAAAGGTATTCGATCCAAAAAATCTAATAAATCCTGGTAAAATGGGATTATAAAAAAAGGCTCCCTGGGGAGCCTTTTTTTTAATTTAATGTTAGGTTTCCAGTAACAGGCTGTGTAGGTAATCCTAAAACGGAGATTCCTATTCTGTATGTTTTTGCTCCACCGTGAGGAACTTTTAGCTGAACACTTTTAAGAGGATGTCCAGCAGGGGCTTTTTCAGAAATTAGATCTAATAATTTTTGAATATCTATTTTTATCCTGTTGTCACCATCAAGAGAAAGTATATCTGTATAATCTTCTAAATCATTTTTTAAAGCTATTGTTCTATTAAGACCTGCTCTGTTTCCAAAAGTATCTGTTCCATCAACTATAATAAACGCATCATCAGTATTTAATCCTGTAACATTACCGCTACCATCTATAGTTACTTCTACATCTCTAAATGTTATAACAGCAGATCTTCTATCCTCAGCTCTTGGCTCAGGTTTTATAGCAAATGTAATGTGTACTGTTTTTGTGCCAGCCCCTATATCTGCTGGATTCATTTCAGCAACCACATGTAAAGTTCCACCATTTGTATAATCAACTTCTAAATCAAAATATCCGTTATGTCCTACATCATAGCTATCGTTATCTTCCGCCTGTACCTCAATCTTAGATATAGATAGCTTTTTGGCTGTTATTCCATCCATGAAAGTATTACTACCGATTATTTCATTCTGTATGATTCTTATGATTGAATCATTATCCGCATAAGGACCTAAATCTTCATATCTGGTTCTTGTATCGTCTACACCTGCTAAAATCCTATCTAATAAACCTTTTATGGCATTTTCTAGATCACTCTCACTATCAACAGAATAATTTTTCCCATCTTCTGTATCTTTAAGACCTTTAGCTACAGCTCCTGCAACGATTCTTTTTATTTCATCTGGAGAAAGAGTGCTAGATGGTAATTTATCATACTCATTATTAAGCTCTTTTGCTAGATTTCTGTATATTGCTTCTGCAGTATCTATATCTACCTGACCTAACCATT
>CAZHWB010000024.1:0-8943 GCA_964536105.1 uncultured Aquificales bacterium
TTCTTTTGAATGTTTTGATAATTTCAACAGTATTATCGCTAGATCCATCATCCCTTATTATTAAATGCCAATTACTGTAAGTCTGGTTCATTATAGAATTAAGTTGCTCTTCTAAGAAGCAACCTCCATTATAAGTAGCCATTAATATTCCGATATCTTTCAATACAAATCCCCAAAAGATTAGTAACGAAGGATTTTAAATATATATATATGAAATGCAAAAAGTCAATAATATAGAAAGAAAAGCCCCAGGATTGGGGCTTTGTTTAGATACCTTTCATTTGAAGATACTCTTTTATCTCATGTAGAAGCTGGGCAGGATTTTTGATTGGATAAGACAATCCTTCTACCACTTCTTCTGCTGGAATTCCCTTTATTGTAATACCGGAAAGTTTTTCTTTTAGTTGAGATGCTTCTTTTACAGGATACTTTAGTCCTTTACTATGCTTTAACACAGTATAAGCCCATGGAGCTTCACATACCTGAACAGCTTTTGCAGACATTTCCCTACAGAACTCAAGAAGAACCTGAGCTTCTTCACCTTCTTTTACAAGTTTATAGGCCAGTTTTGCAATACCACCTGCAGTATGCACCCTAAGTTGCTTTTTCTCTTCTTTTGTTAGTTCTTCCATATGTTGAACTTTATAAAGTGCCATCTGTGGATCTGCCCTGAGAATATTTCTAACAGTATTTCTTGTAAGTCCAACTATTTCTGCAATTTCCTCTTCCGTTTTTAAATATTCTTCCCTTAGAACAATAACAAAAGATGCCCTGGCAAGAGATGGAAGCCAGGTTAAAGTTCTGTATTCCGCAAGCTTATGGAGACCCCCTAAAAGATCCAGAGATTTAAAAAATACTCTAGACACTAAATGTTCAAGATCGTGTTCATTCATTGGTGGTGCAGTAATTTCTATAACCATCTCAGCCCTCCTTTCATAAATTTATTTTCCAGAAACAGGCTCTAAAATTCTTACAAGTCCTGTATCTGTTATTTCCATATAATGGGTTCTTGTATCATGACCTGACATTCTACAGCCATCAATTCTAAATAACCTAACAATATCCCCAACCTCTTTTTTATAAAGTCTGGCTTTGAAAGAGCTGTCTATAAGTTCCTTCGCAAGTACCATTGTTCCATCAACAATATGCCCAACAGCATAACCTCCAGCTGCCTCTGCTGTAAGCTCTTCATGTCCGCTTCTTTTTTGGGAAACAAAAAGGGCAGTTTGATACCACTTTTTCATAAAGTTAAACAACCTCCTAACAATACCCCTTGCAAGCATTTCCCTGTTTTCAAAAAGTCCCGTTACAGAATCTATGACTGTAAACTTTATATGATACGTTTTTATCGCATAGGCTAACGTCGCAAGCAGATCAGGTATGTTTTCCCTCAGTGTAGAATGGGATGCAGCATCTATTAGTATGATATTATCCTCAAAATCTTCAAAATTATACCCCATTGCTGCAGCCCTTAATTTTATTGAAGCAATAACAAAATTAGCTGGAGATTCAACGGTGATAAATGCTACTTTGTGCCCCTTTCTTGCCTGTTCTACACTAAACTGTTCAACCATAAGGGATTTACCTGTATCGGATACCCCTGTAATATTGAATACAGAATAGGCAGGAATTCCCCCCAGGGTTTTTTTAACAACCTTTCCATTTTCTACTTCAACAATAAAAAATAAATCATCCAATCCTTCTATTCCTGTTGGAACACCATAAATTTTAGGTGCTTTTTCTAAAGCCTTACTACCTGTAAATATACTTTCCTTAACAACCCTTGGTTCCCTGTGTTCATAAACGAGCTCTTTTTCTTCGTGATACTTTGGATCTTCGGCCATCCTACGCTCCTGTTGTTATATTTTTATATCTATTTTTATAATCTAAATAGAGGATTTTTAGTGTCAATAGTGATATTTTTTAAAAATTTACAGGAATTTTTATTCTAAATGTAGAACCTTCATTGATTTTACTTTCTACTTCAAGTTTTCCTTTATGGGCTTCAACAATATGCTTAACAATGGATAAGCCTAGTCCTGTTCCGCCTATATTTCTACTTCTTGATTTGTCAACCCTATAAAATCTCTCAAAAATCAGGGGAAGTGATTCTTTTGGAATACCAATCCCTGTATCTTTTACCTCAATAACGGAAAATTTATTCTCCTTATATGACAAAACCTCAACTTTTCCGTGGGGTTTATTGTACTTTATTGCATTTTCTATGAGGTTCTTTAAAAGAATAGACATCTTATTTTCATCAGCGTATAAAACAAAACTTTCAGGTATTTTGTTTATAAGCTTTATTCCCTTTTCATCAGATATAGGATTTAAATCCTCAAATATAGAATTTACAAACCCTTTTAATTTTATTTTTGTTTTTATAAGCTTATCTTCTTTTGATTCCAATCTTGCTATAATAAGTAAATCATTTATTAAGCTGTTCATCTGGTTTACTCTTTTTTCAGCAATCTGAAGGAACTTTTTTTTACCTTCATCTGTCTCTTCAGCTTCCAGGGTTTCTATAACACCTTTTAAAACAGCGATAGGCGTCTTTAGTTCATGGGATACATTTGCAACAAAATCCTTTTTTGCCTGCTTATAAAGCTCAAAAGGCGTTATATCAGTTAGGTGGACAAACTTTTTTCCATCAATATGGTATATCTTTATCAAAAATTTTTTATCGTCTATTATGATTTCTTCCTGTATATCCTTTTGGTACTCATGGGAAATAATGGAATACAGATAATTATTTTTCACCACATCTGAAAAATGCTTCCCTTCTCCGTTTTTTATTTTTAAAATCTTTTCCGCATATTTATTAACATATAAAACTACCTTATCTTCACCTATAACAATTATTCCTTCATTTAAAAAATCTAAAAATTTCAAAAATGTATTTAGATCATCCTGCTTTATCCTTTTTAACGTTTCCATTTTTACCCCTACGGCTTAACAATTACACATACATTTCCTTCAGGAATGTACTTTTTATAAGCCTCCAATATATCCTTTTCTTTAACATTATTAATATATGTTGTGTAGTTTTTATCCATCTGGTAACCTAACCCAATGGTTTCAAACCATCCTAAATACCAGGATTGTTTTGCTCTCGTTTGATGTTCCAGGAGAAAGTGTCCTATGATTTTTTCCTTTGCCGTCTTTATCTCCTCTTCAGAAATTCCTTTTTCTACACTCTTTATTACTTCCCTGATACCCTTTACCGCCTTTTCTTCATTTTCAGGGGCTGTCCCAATGTATGCTATCAATCTTCCCATATTTATCCTTGTAGGAAAAAAGGACCCTACAGCGTACGCAAGCCCTTCTTCTTCCCTCAACGTTTGGAATAATCTTGAAGTAAAGCCACTTCCCAATATACCGTTTAAAACCTTCATTGCAAAATACTCTTTATCTTTTGCTGTAGGGGCATTATAAGCCACTAAAATAGTTGCCTGGGCACCTTCCCTTTTAAAAGATTTACAGTATTCACCGGTGATTTTATATGTATAAACCTTATAGGAAAAATCACCTTTTTTTATTCCTTTAAAAACCTCTTCTATCTCTTTTTTTACCTCTTTATAAGGAATATCTCCAACAAGGGATACAACTATTCTTCCCCCTTCTAAAAGTTCCTTCCATCTTTTTTCAATATCATCTTTGTTTATATTTTTTATGTCATCTTCATCTCCACCTGGAGAATACTGATAGGGGGTATTTTTATATATTTCTTTTCTTAGCATATCGTAAGCATAAGAAAAGCCTTCCTCTTTTTTTGCCCTTAAGGCAGCAATAACATTTCTTTTTTCTATCTCAAGCTTGTCTTCAGGAAAAAGAGGGTTAAAAAGTACATCCTTAATAACTTTAAAAGCATCTTTTATATCCTGGGTTCTCAGGGCAAATTCTATAGTTGAGTATTCTTCAGATGTGGAAGTTCCTATATAACCTCCACTGTCCTCAAAAACTTTGTTTATATCAAAAGCGGAAAAATTTTTACTTCCCTTTAGTAACATAGATAAAGTAAGATTTGTTAATCCCTTTTTTCCTTCAGGGTCTTCTATAGAACCTCCTTTTATAAAAACGCTCCCTGCAATTATTCCCATTCCTTTTGTTTCTTTAAATAATACCGTTACTCCATTTGGCAGCACCTCTTTTATCACCCTATCACCTCCGTAAGATTGAATTACAAAAATAAGAAAAATAAATATAAAAAGTTTTTTCATCCTGCTTCCCCTCAAAAGATGTAGTTTATTTTTAACCCTGCATTTTTATCGTATAAATCACAAAAAGGATATGCTTTTAGTCTTTTTTTATAAAAATTATCAAATTTTTCAGCAAGAATAACTGACAAATATCCTACCAATCCACCACCAACAACATCTGAGAAATAATGGTGATTTTTATAAATACGGCTGAACCCAACCATAAAGGGGATACTGTAAAAAAGGTACTTTTTAATACCTTCTGAGTTTTTTCCATAGGTAACAAAAATAGCTGTAGAAAGGGCAGTATGTCCTGAAGGGAAGGAAAGATTATCAGATTTATCAGGTCTTTTCCTGGCTACTGCATACTTTAACGGGAAAACAATTGAAACGGCTATTATAGACGCATAAATAGCTTTCTCAGAAGTTATTTTAATATGTTCATCTTCATTGGCTATTCCATAACCATACCCTAAAACAGGTATAATCAAACTACCAGCAGAACCAAACTGATTAAAAAAAGAGGTAACTTCATCCAGTGTTTCGGATCTGTTTTTATTTATAAAATGTTGTATCTCCCTGTCTATTGAGTTTGCATAAATTTTGCCAGAAATTGAAAACAGAAAAAATAGGACTAATATAAATGTGAAATTTTTCAAGATATACCTCAAAACGTACTTTATCTAAATTATGATAATATAAAAATTTAAAAAATATTGAAAGAGGTGGTCAAATTGTTTGAATTATTAACAGAAAAGTTCAGCGGGGTTGTTGAAAAACTAAAAAGGGTAAAAAGACTTGATGAAAAAACAATAGATGAAGCTTTAAAGGATATCAGAAAAGCCCTCCTTGAAGCTGATGTAAATGTAGATGTAGTAAGACAGTTTTTAAATGACGTTAAACAAAAGCTCGTTGGACAGGAAATAATAAAGGGTTTAAATGCAGGGGAAACAGTAATAAAACTTATATACGATGAGCTATTAAACATATTAGGGGAGGAAGCCCCTTTAAACAAATCAGAAAAACCTCCTACTGTTATTATGCTTGTAGGTCTTCAGGGAACAGGGAAAACAACAACAGCAGGTAAACTGGCAAAACTATTAAAATCAAAAGGTTTTGCTGTTGGGGTAGCTTCAACAGATGTAAGGAGACCAGCAGCAGGTAGGCAGTTATGTACACTGGCAGAAAGTATTGGAATTCCTTGCTTTATAGATGAGGAAGAAAAAGATGCCGTAAAGCTTACAGAGAAAGTTATAAATGATGCAAAAAAAGCTGGACTTTCCCACATCATACTTGATACAGCAGGTCGTCTCCATATTGATGAAGAGTTAATGGAAGAACTTGTAAAAATAAAAGAAAAAGTACACCCTACAGAGATCCTTTATGTAGCTGATGCTATGCAGGGACAGGATGCCATAAATACAGCTGAAGAGTTCCATAATAGACTTGGATTAACCGGGGTAATTCTTACAAAATTAGATGGAGATGCAAAAGGGGGTATAGCCCTATCAGTGAGAAAAGTTCTTGGGGTTCCTATTAAATTTATAGGAACAGGGGAAAAAATAGAAGATTTTGAAGCATTCCACCCAGACAGAATAGCCCAGAGGATTTTAGGTCTTGGGGATATCCAGACATTAATGGAAAAAATGCAGGCAGCCATAGATGAAGATAAAGCTCAGGAAATGGCAAAAAAAGTTATGAATGCAGAATTTACCTTAGATGACTTAAAGGAACAGCTCCAAATGATAAGAAGTTTAGGGCCTATTGAAAATCTTTTAAAAATGATCCCAGGGGTAGGGGCAAAAATAAAAGATCTTAAGGTAGATGAAAAGCAGTTTGTAAAAATAGAAGCTATTATAAATTCAATGACCCCTGAAGAAAGGGCAAATCCACATATAATTAACGGAAGCAGAAAAAGAAGGATAGCAAGGGGAAGTGGAACAACAATAATGGATGTAAATAAGCTCCTAAAACAGTACAAAGAAATGAAAAAGATGATGAAAAAAATGAAAAAATCTGGTAAAATGAAACTTCCGTTTAATATGCCTAATCTACCATTTTAAACTAATCAATTGATAAAGGAGGTACTGAGAACTTGGTAAGAATAAGACTTTCCAGAGCTGGAAGGAAGAAGCATCCTGTATACAGAATGGTTGTAATGGACAGCAGAGCTCCAAGGGAATCTAAATATATAGATTATATTGGAACGTATGACCCTATACTAAAAACAGGAAATATTAATATTGAAAAGGCAAAAGAGTGGTTATCTAAGGGAGCTCAACCAACAGAAAGAGCCCTAAAAATACTCAAACAGTTTGGTTTAGAAGAAGCTGCTAAATAGTAGCGAGAAACTGAAAATCTAAGACGGAGGGTAAACCCATGAGCAAATTACAGGAACTGGTAGAATTTGTAGCAAAGTCTTTAGTAGATCATCCTGACAAAGTAGAAGTTAAAGAAATTGAAGGAGAAAAAACAACTGTTATTGAGTTAAAAGTTGCTCCAGAGGATCTTGGTAAAGTAATCGGAAGACAGGGAAGAACAGCAAGAGCTATTAGAACTCTTTTAGCTGCTGTAGCAAGAAAACAAAACAAAAGAGCGGTTCTTGAAATTTTAGAATAAAATCAGGGGCTTTAATGCCCCTTTTCAAAGATTTTCCTCTTAAAACCTCCTAAAAGTATCAGAAAAAAAGATAACAGTCCTGAAAACACTATCACAATAACAGTTCCATCAAACCAGAATTTCATAGGATATATCCTTAAAAGTGTATCATCATCCCTGAACCTCCATGTAAACTCACCAAATACAGTATCATGGAAGAAAGCAAATGCTTTGTCATAAAAGGAAACAACAAGAAAGCCAGAACTTACAATAAAAACTACTGTCCATATCCCTGAGAAAATAAGATAAGAGGATTTTTTCTTTAATAGGAATAATCCCACTAACCATACCAAAAAGGACGTATAAGATACAGGAAAAAAGAATTTCAAAAACCTATTTACATCTTTCATATGATCAATTTCTTTTTTTCTGAAAGCTTTTTTCCCACTAGGAAGCTTTGCTTTAGCAAATTTTTCTAACCCTTCCTTTGACAAGACAGCTTCTAAACCTAACTTTGCTAAAAACTTTCTATACCCATCATCAAGACCCCACCTATCTTTAGGAAAATCTTCTTTACTGTACTCAAAATCTATGAACCAGGGGTTAAAAACAATTCTCGTAGATATACCAATAATCCACAAAGGTGTTACTAAAATAAGTATCACTCTAAAAAGTCCCATTTTTCCCCTTAAACATTTGGAAATTCGTGAAAGTAGATTATAATATTATTCCTGTTATCAATTAACATCTTTATATCAGGGGTATAAGTCTTTACAATCTATATTTTTTTAGTATATAATATTGTTTTGTTTGTGGGTATTTTATTATGCCCACGTAGCTCAGTCGGCAGAGCACACCCTTGGTAAGGGTGAGGTCGGGGGTTCAAGTCCCCTCGTGGGCTCCAGTAGTAAAAAACATTTTAGTATAGAACCTTATTTGGAGGTAAATAAAGAAGATGGCAAGAGAGAAATTTGAGAGGAAAAAAGAGCACGTAAACGTAGGGACAATAGGGCACGTAGACCACGGGAAGACAACATTAACAGCAGCGATAACATACGTATTATCAAAGAAAGGGTTAGCAGAGTTCATAGGATACGGAGACATAGACAAAGCACCAGAAGAAAGAGACAGAGGGATTACAATAAACATCACCCACGTAGAATATGAAACAGAAAAAAGACACTACGCCCACGTAGACTGTCCAGGACACGCAGACTACATCAAAAACATGATAACAGGTGCTGCCCAGATGGACGGGGCAATACTGGTAGTATCAGCAGCAGACGGTCCAATGCCACAAACAAGGGAACACGTACTCCTTGCAAGACAGGTTAACGTTCCATACATAGTAGTATTCTTAAACAAATGTGACATGGTAGATGACGAAGAACTTTTAGAGCTTGTAGAACTTGAAGTTAGAGAACTATTAAACAAATACGAGTTTCCAGGGGACGAAGTACCAGTAATAAGAGGATCAGCCCTTGGAGCATTAAACGACGAAGAAAAATGGGTGAAATCAGTAGAAGAGCTTTTAAATGCAATGGATGAATATATACCAACACCAGAAAGGGCGACAGACAAACCATTCCTGATGGCAATAGAAGACGTATTCACAATATCAGGAAGGGGAACAGTAGTAACAGGAAGAGTAGAAAGAGGAACACTTAAAGTAGGGGAAGAAGTAGAGATAGTAGGAATGACAGATGAGATTAAAAAGACAGTAGTAACAGGTATAGAGATGTTCAGAAAGACATTAGACGAGGCAGTAGCAGGGGACAACGTAGGGGTGCTGCTCAGAGGAATAGGAAAAGATGAAGTAGAAAGGGGACAGGTATTAGCAAAACCAGGAACAATAACACCACACAAGAAGTTCAAAGCACAGGTATATATTCTTTCAAAAGAGGAAGGAGGAAGACACACTCCATTCTTCTTAGGATATAGACCACAGTTTTACATAAGAACAGCAGACGTTACAGGAACAGTTGTAGAGTTGCCAGAAGGTCAGGAAATGGTTATGCCTGGTGACAATGTTGAGCTTACTGTTGAACTGATGGTTCCTGTTGCTATTGAGGAGCAGATGAGATTTGCTATTAGAGAAGGTGGTAGAACTGTTGGTGCTGGTGTCGTTACTCAAATTATTGAATAA
>CAZHWB010000025.1:0-10747 GCA_964536105.1 uncultured Aquificales bacterium
CTATCCCTCGCTGAAGCAGGAATCCCAAGCGGGTCTTCTGGGTGGGGAGGCAATCCCCTACCAGTAGCTCCGTCCCTAAGGGCGGAGTAGTTCACTCTAAAACAACATTTTCCATATTTTCTATAAAAGCCTCATGTAAAGCTCTAACTGCAAGCTCAGCGTATTTTTCATCAATTAGACACGAGATTTTTATTTCAGATGTAGAAATAGCATAGATATTAATCCCTTCTTTGTACAGAACTTCAAACATCTTCCCTGCAGTTCCTGCATGGGTCTTCATACCAAGGCCTATAACGGATATCTTTGCTATTTTATCGTTTCTTTCCACCCCAGAGGCTCCAACTTCCTTTGCAACTTCCCTTGCTATCTCTTCTGCAAAATCAGCATCAACTTTATTCACAGTAAAGGATATATCTGTATGTCCTTGATGTGAAACATTTTGAACAATCATATCCACTACAATATTGTTGTCCCCTAAGGCCTTAAAAAGCTTTGCAGCTATTCCTGGTCTATCAGGAACATTAACAACGGTAATTTTAGATTCCTTTAAATCATGGCTGATGCCTCTTACTGCTACCCTTTCCATCTCTTCATTTTCCTCCACAATCCATGTTCCATCTTCATCTATAAAAGATGATTTAACATGTATTTTTACACCGTACTTTGCAGCAAATTCAACAGAACGTATCTGCATAACCTTTGAGCCTAAAGAAGCCATTTCCATCATTTCTTCGTAGGAAATCATAGGTATCTTACGTGCATTCTCAACAATCCTGGGGTCTGCAGTAAATACCCCTGTAACATCTGTATATATTTCACAAACATCTGCATTCAAGGCAGCTGCTAAGGCTACTGCAGTTGTATCTGAACCCCCTCTTCCAAGGGTTGTTATATTTCCTTCTTCTGAAATCCCTTGAAAACCAGCGACAATAACAACTTTTCCCTCATTAAGTTCCTTTTTAATCCTATGGGTATCTATTCTTCTTATTCTTGCCTTTGTATGGGCATTGTCTGTTATGATAGGTACCTGCCATCCTGTAAGGGAAATTGCATTTATTCCCAGTTCCTTTAAAGCGATTGCAAGAAGTCCTATTGCTACCTGTTCACCTGTAGAAACAACCATATCCTGTTCCCTTGGATCAGGTCTTGCAGAAAGCTCATGGGTAAGCCCTAAAAGTCTATCTGTTTCCCCGGACATAGCCGAGGATACCACAACAACCTGATGTCCTTCATCAACAGCCCTTTTTACTTTCTTGGCTACATTTTTAATCCTTTCAATACTTCCAACAGATGTTCCACCAAACTTTTGAACTATTAAAGACAAGGATCTCCTCCCTGGTTATTTTGCAAGTATATCTAATTTTGAAACTTTTATTATACCATTTAAAGCATTACTAACGAATATATAATCTGCGTTTTTCAAATCCTTAAGTGAAAATCTTCCTTCTACTACTACAAATCCTATTTCTGGGGCCTTTTCTATAATAGCTTTTCTTGTTATGCCAGGTAATAGTCCACATTCCTCTGAGGGTGTGTATAAAAATTTTCCTTTTATCCAGAAAATGTTTGCACTTGTTGTTTCAGTAATTTCCCCGTTTTCATTTACAAATAAAGCATCATCAAATCCTTTTTGTAAAGCAAATCTCTTTGCGTATATATTCCTCATATAGTTTGTTGTTTTAAATCTAAGGGTAGGATCACTGCTGTGAACATTAAAAGGGGCCACTGTCAAGGATATAGCCTTTTTTTTAGGAGGTTTATAGGGTTTTACTACAACCATCAAATTACTTTTGTATGGTGAAACAGGAAATGGAATATTTCCCTCTGGAAGAAGAACAGCTTTAACATACAGGTCTTTTTCCTCAAAGTGGGAAACTGTTTTTTCAATATAATACAGAAAATCATCTTTTGTTATTGTAGGAATACCAAAAAATTCCGCCCCTTTTACAAGTCTGCTGTAATGATCATCAATATACTTGGGAAGTTTCATTTCATATCTGAAGGTTTCAAAAACCCCTTCCCCATACATAATAGAACGAAGATAAGGTCTCTCTCCTATAACCATTCCGTTTATGGTTATTAGTTCATCCATGGCAGTCACCTCTTAAAAATTAGATATCTAACCTCAAAACCTGAATAATCTCCGTTTAATGCCCTTTTTACATATTTTAAAAATACAGCAAATCTTGATTCGCTTCCTCTTCTGTATAATCTTCCTGTCCAGAGTATCTGGGGGTTGTCTATCCTATCAAGACCTTTTTCTGTTACCAGGGCAAGAACAGGTTTATTTTTACTGTACTCTACTATCTTATCTATAGGATAATCCCTTAAAACCTTCCTTCTGGCATAAAAGGGGAGGTTATGCCAGAAAAATCCTTCAACAATAAGCGGTATGTCCCTCTCAGGAACATTATCATTAATAACCTGTCCAATTTTGTCATAAGGTCTGAATTTCTCCACAAGGGGCAAAATAGAAACAGCAAAAATCAAAAATGTTGTAAGCATAGATAAAAAAGGAGCCAGCAGAAGATCTTCATATCTGATAATGTAAAAAATAGGGAAAAGAGCCATTATATAGTAAAGATAATCAAGCTTAAAAGAAAATATTAAAAATACATTTAAGGCTGTTATTACAGCTACTGGAACAACCAAGGAACCGTAATAAAGAATTTTTTCAAGTACCTTTGAAGGAGTATAGTTTGAAAGATAGTAGCCTACAAAAATAGCCATAGGTATATGTCCCTGTATCATATAAACAGGAATTTTTCCCTTGGCTATGGTAAAAATAACAAACATAACCATAAACCAGGAAAATACAAATGAAAATTCCCTTATTTTACCCTTTAATGAATGGAAAAAACTGTAGTAAAACGTTAGAGAATACGGAAGAAATCCCCATAAAATAACAGGAATATAGAAAAATAAAGAAGAAAGTCCCTGGGACTTTTTCCCTAAAGCTCTTTTTATAGTTTCCTGTAATGTAACATCTACAAACTCCTGACCAAACTTAAGATACATATATACGTACCAGCTAAGTCCTACAGCAAATAAAACAGGTATTCCTATATGTAGTTTTAAAAAGAGAACCTCCTTAAAAAACCCCTTTATAGAAAAGTTTGTCTCTATTAAAAGAAACAGGAAAACTATCCCCCCGATAACAATAATATAGGGAAAACCTTTTGTTAAAACAGTAAGGCCTAAAGCTATATAAGACAAAAATATAAAACCCCATTTTCTCCTTTTATATCCAACAAGAAACAAATAGAGGGTTAAAGTGAAAAAAAACGCCAGAGGAATTTCAGGGGAGGCATACCTTGAATTTATAACAAACTGGAATGAAAAGGCCACAGCAGCAGCAGAAAATAAAGCCACCTTTTTACCGTAAAGCTCCTTAGCAATAAGAAAGGTTAAAATATTTGTCCCTAAAGCAGACAGAACAATTGGAAATCTTGCTGCAAACTCATTAATCCCAAAAATAAGGTAGGAAACAGCTACCATCCAGTAAGTCATAGGAGGCTTGTTAAAACGGGGCTCGTAGTTGTAGTAGATATCAAGAAAATTTCCCTTTTCCAGCATCTCCCGTGCTGATTCTGCATAAAAAGCCTCATTTGGTATCCATATATCGTTAATCCATATATTCCAGAAATATATAAAAACTGTCAGAAAAACAAATAAAGAAACAGCCCATCTGTTATACAAAATCTGATTTACCACAGAAAACCCTCAGCAGAATAAAGTTTTGAGAATATTTTACTAAAATTCTCCTATTAGTAAGATAGATTACAGCTTGAAAATAGACTTACTTTCCTAAGCCAAAAACATTTGAAAGGGTGTTTATGTAGTTAAAATAAGCTGTTATTGTAACAGCTTCAAAAATCTGGGTATCTGTGTATCCCAGAGCTTTTATTTTATCTATATCTTCCTTGGTCATTTTGTAATTGTCTTTTCTTGAGGCTCTTATACAGAACCTTAAAAGCTCTTTCTCCTCTTCTGGGGCATTTATATACTCAACACCCTTTACAGCCTCTTCAATTTCCTCTTCATTCATTCCAAGCATCTTAGCTATATTTCTATGAACATCAACACACATTGGACAGTTATTTTCCTTTGATATAAGAAGAGCTATCCTTTCTTTTGTTTTAAAGGGAAGTTCAGTCTCTGACAGAAGAAGGGTTTTTACACAGTTATCTGTCATAAAGTAAATATCTTTCCTTAACGCTATAAGCTTAAAAATTTCCCCTAATTTTCCTGTTTTCTCTAATACTTCCCTGGCTAAAACCTGAATTTCAGGATCCATTTCTTCAAGTTCAGGGAGTTTTATGTATGCCATGCCCAGCCTCCTTAGATTTTTTTATAATAATAACATATATAAACATATTTTTATTTTTTGTCTTCTTCTGATGGTTCTTCCAGCTCCTTTATATGATCAGGTTCTTTTTTAGGAAATGCATCTTTCAGCTCTATACTTATAACAGGAACAGAAATACCTTCCTTTTTAAACTCCTCCCAGACCCTTTTGTAAATATTACTCCTTAGAAGTCTTATCTGCCTCCAATGTTTTGCATTCATCCAGAAGAGTAAATAAAAAAGGTTGTAGTAATCCTTCATCTCAAAAAACCAGACCTGGGGCCTTGGATATGGAAGTATAAGACCTTTATATTCATTTGTTATTTTTAAAAGAATTTCCTCAACTTTTTTATAATCAGCTTCGTACCCTATTTTAAAAGGAATTCTCACCCTTATTCTATCGCTTGTATAAGTGTAATTTATAATATCTTCAGATACAAAACGGGAGTTTGGGATTGCAACCTCCACACCGTCAGGGGTTTCAACAACAGTGTTTATAACCCCTATTTCTGTAACAATTCCAAAAATAAAATCATTGGGACTTCCAACAAATTTACCTGCAAAACCTGGAAGCTCAATAATGTCTCCTGTTTTTATCTTTCTGTTGAAAATAATAATAAAACCGCTTATATAGTTGTTTACAATAGATTGAAGACCAAACCCAGCACCAATACCTAAAGCCCCGATAATAGGTAAAAGAACTTTCCAGGTTATTCCAAGCATAGAAAGGGCTATGATAGTTGCAAATAAAACTCCAAAGTTATAAACGATAGCTTCTATAGGGGTAGGTATAAACTCCCCTGTTTTTTTATAGTTAAAGAGTCTAATTAAAGATTTTGCCAGAAGAATAAGATTTAAGATAAAAAAGTAAAATAAAGCTGACTCTAAAATAGAGTAAAGGGATATAACAAGAACATCACTTTTTACAACATATATACCTTTTAGATAGTTCAAAATCACATCAAGTTTTAACAGATCTTTTACAGAGAAAAAAGCAAAAAAGAAAAAGATAATTGTTATTACATATATGGCCCTCCTTTCCAGATCCGGAAAGTTGTTCTCATAAAACTCCCTGTCTTTTTTTATAAACTCATCAATATAAAAGACTATAAATGTGTAAAATAAAACCAGGACTGTAAGTATAGACAGCCCAATAAGGGCATTTACAGACAGCTGGATAATATTTACAATCCACAGGAAACCTAAAAGGATAACAACAAAGTTTATAAGAAGATGGTACTTTTTCAGAAAGATTTTTAGAAAGTAAAATCTGTCAGGAATCAGCTTTTCTATATTTGATGTTATTAAATAGACCATAATTGATGTGGGCACAAGGGAAACAACCTTAAATATAACCCACAGATTGTATGTTTTTCCAATGTCTATATCAAATTTATCTGCAATGTCAATTACAATTACAATTACAACAGCAATAAAGGCAATACTTTTTACAAATCGTAAAAGAGCTTTACTTTTTATATCAAAAAATAAAAAGGTGGTATTTATCAGTTCATAGGAAATATACAGAATCATAAGGTTTTCAAAAATAGAGGGAGATAGCTTTATTTCTAAAAAATGACCTGTAAAATGAAACACATTGTAGTAAAAAATCATTAAAATAATAGAAATTCCTGCTTTTAGATACTGGAAGTTATGGATATGCTGAAACTTCTTTATAAGCTTTCCTTTTATAAAATGGGATATCCATATAAGGAATACGGCAGATATAGAAAAAATTAACTCTTTTTCCCAGTTATTTTGAATATAAATAGTGATATTATTTATAAACTCATTCAACTTTAAAATCCTATTTCAATCTATATAATCTTTATCGTTTTTTTTGATTTTTATAAAAGAATAACAAAATCTTTTACAGGTTAGCAAAAACTTTTGCTTGGAATACTTTTTGCAATACAGGTACATAAGGGGTGAATAAGATGTTCACAAAAATGCTGAAAAATGAACTTGAATATATAAGGAAAAAAAACAGATACAGAAAAAGATTTATACTCCCTGAAAATGTTGTAAACTTTTCTTCAAATGATTATTTAGGTTTAAAAGACAATCCTGAAACAAAAGAAAAATTATGCAAATACATAGGTAATATATCCCTTGGAAGTGGAGCTTCCCCCCTTGTATCAGGATATACAGATATCCAAAAAGAGCTTGAAAGCTTGCTGGCATCATTTAAAGAAACAGAAAACTGTATCGTTGTTGGAAGTGGATATCTTGCAAATACAGGACTTATTCCGGCACTGGCAACAGAAGAAGATATCATATTTAGTGATGAACTTAACCACGCCTCTATCATAGATGGAATAAGATTATCAAAAGCAAAAAAGATAATATACAGACATAACGATATAAATGATCTTGAGGATAAACTGAAAAAATACAAGCCTAAAAGGATTTCCTTTATTATCACTGATGGTGTATTTAGTATGGAAGGGGACATCGCCCCTTTAGAGGATATATACTTTCTTGCAGAGAAGTACAGTGCTGTTGTCATCATAGATGATGCCCACGGAACAGGTATCCTGGGAGATGGGAAAGGCTCTTTATTCCATTTTAATCTTAAGCCCCAGGAAAATATTATTCAAATGGGAACATTATCAAAAGCAGTTGGAAGTTACGGAGCGTTTATATGTGGGACAAAAGTGCTGATAGAATACCTTATAAACAAAATGAGAACAGGTATATTTTCCACAGCCCTTTCCCCTGTTCAGCAGTTTATTTCCCTTGAAAACCTGAGGAAGCTAATAAAAGAAGATTTTAGAAGGAAGTATGTTTTAAATACATCTAAGGCTTTATGGGATAGTTTAAAAAGAATAGGATACAAAATTGACTTTCACGGAACTCCTATTTTATCCCTTGTTTTAGGAAGTGATGAAAAGGCTCTAAAATTCAGAGATCTTCTTTTAAAGGAAGGTTTCTTTATACAGGCTATCAGACCCCCTACAGTTCCAGAGGGAACAGCAAGACTTAGAATAACAATCTCCTACAACCATAAAGAAGAAGAGATAAAGAATTTGATAAAAACTTTTGATAATCTATATAGAGAGGTGAGTAGCCATGAATAGGGAAGTTATTGAAGAGTTTACAAGTGAAAAAGGTATTAAGGTTATCCTTGAGTATGACAGGGAAAGGGATATTTATGTTATGACAATCTTTAAAAACACAGGGAAAATTGTCTTTCAGGGGGATTTAAACGAAATACAGAAACAGGCAGAGAGGTTTTTTGTAAACTCCTTAAAGAGTATTAAAAACAAAATGGAAATTGCCTTACTTGAAGATATGTACAGAAAAGGAAGCAACTACTAAATGGGAATATTCAGGAAAAAATTAAAAATTGTCTTTTTAGATGCAGAAACATTGGGAAGTGATATTGACCTTAGTGGGTTTTATCCCCTTGGGGATTTTTCTGTCTATAAAACAACAAAACCCCAGGAGCGGGTGAGAAGAATAGAAGACGCAGATATTGTGATAACAAACAAAGTTGTCATTGATAAGGAGGTAATAGACAGCTGTAAAAATCTTAAACTTATATGCGTAGCTGCAACAGGAACAAATAACGTTGACATACAGTATGCAAAGGGAAAGGGTATAGGTGTAGCAAATGTAGCTGGATACTCAACGTACAGTGTAGTTCAGCATACATTTGGTATGCTTTTTTATTTACTTGAAAATTTAAGATACTACGATGATTATGTAAAAAGTGGAAATTACGCAAAAAGTGATATATTTACCCACATAGGTAAACCTTTCTGGGAAATAAAAAATAAAGTTTGGGGGATTATAGGACTTGGAACTATAGGAAGGGAAGTTGCTAATGTTGCAACAGCATTTGGAGCCCATGTTATATACTACTCAACAACAGGTATTAAAAGAACTGAAAAGTACCCTGCTTTAGACCTTGATAACCTTTTAATGACAAGTGATATTGTTTCTATACATGCCCCTTTAACAGATAAAACAAAAAATCTAATAACATACGAAAAAATAAAGCTGATGAAACCCCACGCTATATTACTGAACCTGGGTAGAGGTGGAATAGTCAATGAGAAAGACCTTGCAAAAGCTTTAGATGAAAACCTTATAGCTGGAGCTGGTCTTGACGTTTTGGAAAAAGAGCCAATAGATCCTGAAAATCCTTTATTAAAAATAAAAAACAAGGAAAAAATTCTGATTACCCCCCATATAGCCTGGACAAGTAAAGAAGCAAGGGAAAAACTGGTTGAAGAAATTATAGAAAATATAAAAGCCTTCATAAGAGGGGAAAGAAGAAACAGAGTAGATTAACCTTTTATGTTTATTAAAGGTTTCACAACATCAACAATGTCCACAACAACCCCTTTTTGAAGATTAATAACAGTATTAATATCCTTGTAGGCAAAAGGGGCTTCATCTTTAGTCTGTTCCGACACTTTAGCAACAATATCAGCCATCTCCATTACTTTTTTAAACTCTTTTAAATCAATAACTTCCTTTGCTTTTCTCCTTGATAGAACCCTTCCTGCCCCGTGGGAAGCAGAAGACAGAAACTCTTTATTCCCTAATCCCACCGTTACATACACACCATCCCTCATATTTGCCGGAATAATTCCATACTGCCCTTCATCTGCCGGTGTTGCCCCTTTCCTATGGAGGACCCCTTCCTCTGTTAAAACGGCATGATTGTGATTTTCATTAATAAGGGTTTTTTTAATAATTTTTTTTATTTCTTTATCTGAAAAACCTAAAATTCTTAATATTTCCTTCATCATTGTAAGTCTGTTTTCAAGGGCATATTCCAGGGCAAATTCCATATCCTTTATATACGCCTGTCCCCAAAAGGTATCAATAGGGAGAAATCTCCCCTTTTTCATATAGTAAGAAGCTATGGAATGTCCTATATTTCTTGAACCTGAATGTATAGTTATACAAACCTCACCATTTAGATTCTCCCCTATCTCAATAAAATGATTTCCACTACCTAATGTTCCAAGTGAATGGAAAAGCTTATCATTAACCTTTTTATCTAAATTTTTGTCCCCACTTGCAGACTTAAAAGGAACGTAATCAAGGGGCTTTTTACGTATATTTTTCCCTACCGGTATCTTTTTGTATATCTCATCAGCTATTTTTTTCCTTTCCTTTTTTGATCTAAACATATCCTCTGTTTTTACCCCTGTATTAACAAAACACATTCCACAGCCAATATCATAACCAACAAAAGAAGGGGAAATATGGCCGTCAACTAAGGCAACTCCCCCTATACACAGGTCATAACCTGTATGAACATCAGGCATAACTGCAAGTTTTTTAACAATATCAAGGGAAGCAACATCATATATCTGTTTTAAAGCCTCCGGTTCTATCTCATCTAAAGGTATAAGGCTTTTTATCTTTTCCACCATAACCTCTCCAGCTGTTTTTTTATTTTTAATAATATCCCAGGTTATTGATTTTTCTAGATTAGAAAGGAGTTGTTAATAATTTTTACAATCATTTAATAAAAAGTGTTGACATTTTGTAAAAACTATTTACAATTATTTATAGCGCCGGTCTTGCTAAATCCCCCTTCCCCCTCCCTTTCTTTTTTTTCTTTTTTTATTTTTACATAATGACCTTCATAACTCCTTAGTAGATAAAAATCCTCCGTTTCCCTAACAAGATACTCAGGAAGCAGGGGAACCTTACCAAGTCCCCCCTCAAGGTCAACAGCGTAAAAAGGAATTCCAAGACCTGAAAGCCTTCCCCTGAGGTAGTCCAGTATCTCAATTCCTTTTTTTAAGTCTGTTCTAAAATGGATAACCCCTTTTGTTGGATCACAAAAAAACAGATAATAAGGCTTAATCTTTACCTTTAATAAATCCCTCATCAAAATTTCTATTGTTTCTTCACTGTCATTTATACCCTTAAGTAAAACAGTCTGATTTAAAACAGGTGTCCCTGTTGATAGGATTTTTTTAACAGCTTCTTTTGTTATGTTTGTAATCTCATTTGGATGGTTAAAATGGGTAACAAGCCAGATTTTGTCGTATTTTTCAAAAATCTCTAAAAGTTTTTCATCAAAAAATCTAAAAGGATTTACAACAAGTTCCCTGCTTCCTATCCTTATGATATCAATGTGGTCTATCCTATACAGATTTTCCAGAATATACTCTATTTTCCTGTTTGGAAGGGTTAATGGATCTCCCCCTGAGATAAGAACCTCTCTTATATTTTTATTTTCCTTTATATACCTGAACATGTTCTCATATTCTTCCTTTGTCCTTGCCCTTTCCTCTTCTAAAAAGATCCTTTTTCTCATACAATGCCTGCAGTAAACAGAGCAAAAATTTGTTGCCCTGAACAAAACCCTATCAGGGTATCTGTGGGTTAAACCAGGGACTGGACTTTTAACCTCTTCTTTAAAAGG
>CAZHWB010000026.1:0-4705 GCA_964536105.1 uncultured Aquificales bacterium
TGGGGACTTTACGTTTTACGAAAAAAGCAGTCAAGACAATCAAACAAGGGAAAGTAAATTTCACAAAGTTTTTACCCTTTCGGTAAATTTTAATGATACAAATATCATCGCAAAACTAAAAAATAACACGCTTAATCTGTCTATTATTTTGAACAACTCTACAGTCCACACAATAAATACATTAAAAGCTGAGATAACAAGTATCTTAAAAGAACAGGGATTTAATAATTTCAACTTGAAAATTGAAACAAAAGGCAGGAAAATCTATTATTCAAACAATTATGAAAAAAGGGAAAAAAGAGAAATAGATGTTAAAGTTTAGGGAGAGTGTCCTTATACTTCTGGTATTTTTTTCCTTTCTTTTTGCAAAAGAAGAAAAGACAGAATATACAGATAACGATACTAAAAGATATCAGAGCATATTCACAGAAGAAGAGTTAAAAAGACTAAAAAAACAGTATCAGATAGCTGTTGATATGTTTAAAAAAGGATCCTACTACTCTGCTATAGAATCTGTTTATCCTGTTTTATTAAAACCAGAAAATCCTTATTATCCTTATGGGCTTTTTCTTATGTCTAAGATCTACCTTCATATAGGGAAAAAAACAGGTAAAAAGGATTTTATAGTTAAAGCTTTGTATTTTCTAAACACCTACTTATACACATCTAAAGACGCAACAGACCACTGGGACTTTTACTATACAAGGGGAAGCATTTATGAAAATCTTTTCCAGTATGAAAGGGCTTTAAGTGATTATAAGATTTCATATTTAAAAGCGAAAACACCTGAGGAGCAATTTAAATCTTTAATCTCTCTTTTAAGAACAGCTGCATGGACAAAAAAACTTGATATAGCTACCAGATATCTAATCCTTGTTAACCTTGAGGAACTTTCAAAGAAGGAAAAACATGAATTTCTATTTGTTAAGGGACTTTTAGCTTTTAAACAGGGAAGATATAAAGAAGCCTTTGAAAATTTATCAAAGGTTTACAAGGAGTATGAACAGTTATTAATAGATAATCCTTATTACTATCTGATTGTAGCTGAAACAGCTTACAGATACGGGAAACTAAAATTTTCCCAGCAGCTATTTAGAAGAATAATAAGCACAATAAAAGATCCGTTCATTATAAGACAGGCATTACTTAGACTTGGGGATATAGAACTGAAGCTAAAGCATCCTGTGTATGCCTTTAACTACTACTACTCCATTATAGAAAAATACCCAGAAAGCCAGGAAGCAAAGATAGCCAAGCTAAAAATCCTTTCTGCAGGGGAGAAGTTTCCAAAAATAAAGGAAAAAATTATCCTCTTGAAAAAGAAAGATGAAGACTTTGAAAAACCCTTTAGATTTGTGTTTAAAATGTGGATATCAAACAGAAACAACTACCTGGGGGACTTTGCTTTAGGTAATCTTGGATATCTTGTCCTTGGTATAAATTCAGAGAAACTCTTTAAAAAACTCCTGTGGGAACTTTCCCTTGTATCTCCATCTTCTTTAAAATACGAACATATTGAGTACATAAAAAATCTATGGGAAAGACCTCTTCTTCAGCTTGATAACAGGAAGGTGTGTCAGTTATACACTACAAACCCAGCATTTTTCAAAAAAGTGTTTTCGTATGACAGAACTGTTATGAAAAAAATACTTTTCAGCCTGTTTGTATGTGGAAAAACGGATAAAGAGGTTGATCTTGCTAAGTTTTTAAACAGCAAATGGAAAGATAAGGAAGCTAAGTTGCTTCTTGCAAAAAGCTATCTGGACAACAAAGAGTATAAAAAAGCTGTCAATTTACTAAAGAATATAAAAGATTCCTCCTGTGATTACTACAAAATAAAAGTCCAGGCTTCTTTACTTATAGGAGTAAAACCTGACGTTAGTATGTCTAAAATGGAAAATGCCTGTAAGAATAATCTGGAAGCTAAAGTTTATCAAGGTCTTGCCTACTATATTTCCGGAGATAAGAAGAAAGCTTTAAAAATACTAACATCAATAAAAGACCTATACTCCTTTTACAGTAAGGATCCATTTGTTAAGGAAAGTATAAGAAAGCTTCTTGATGATTTTATTTCCCAGAAAAATTATAAAAATGCATACCTTTTAGCCAAATCCCTAGGAGAGAAAGATTGTTATATTCTATCTGTATCATTGATTGCCTCTGTAAGATTAAAAAAAGAAAAAGAAGCAGAAAAGCTTTACTCTAAAATAAAAAACTGCTCAATAAAACTAAGCCAGATTGCGAAGAATATTTATAAAGACTTTACCCTTTTAAAGGAGATGAGGTGATGGATGAGATATTTAAACATATAGACATTTTAGGGGAAAAAGCATCCTTTTATTTAGAAAGGACAAAGATTATCCAGGGAAACATTGCAAATGCCGATACACCTTTTTATAAACCAAAGGATCTTGTATTTGAGAAAGAACTGGACAAGCAGATATTATTAAAAACAACAGATCCAAAACATATACAACCTGTTGAAAAGGACAAAAAATTCAAAATTGTAGAGCTTACAGATATATCCGGATACGATGAAAATAAAGTAAATCTTGATAAGGAACTTGCCAAGCTTGCTGAAAGTTCCATTATGTACAAAACACTTCTTGAAACGATGAAAAAAGAAATGGCAAAGATGAAATATGCAATAACAGGAAGATAATTAATACTTGTAAACCCCCTGGACTATTTTACTTACAAAAGAAACGAAATCTTTAGCTATCACCATCCTTGGAAGTTTGTGGAAGTTCTTGTCAGGGGTTACAACCCCTTTCTCTACCGTATATGCCGTATCAAATACCTCTGATGCAGCTTTTATAAGCACATCATCATAATGTCCAAAAGGATAGGCAAAATGTCTTATTTTATTTCCAGTCATTGATTCAAGATCTTTTTTTGATCTTTTTAATTCATCTCTTATTCTCCTTTCCCTGTGTTCTTCTGTTTCAAATTCCAAAAATGTATCAAATCTACTGTACAGTTCCTTTTTAAGCTCTTCTTTCCAGTTTTTCTGTTTAAAAAAACAGCTGTCAATACTCTTTATAAAATCCTTAACCTCCTGTCTTAAATAACCCCTTTTTACAGCAAGGTTATTTTTATCTGGAAATAGGGGGTATCCTAAAACAGGCTCTTCCATTTTTGAAAAATCATCAGAAGTACCGTAGGCGTATATATTACTCCAGTGCCCATTTTTCCCATCATAAAAGTCAAGTATTTCATCTTTATAAAAGACCTTGGCATGTATTTCGGCGTGTCCTCCAATCTCAAAAACATCCTTCATTCTGTTTAGTTCTTCAATTGTAAGAAAATCCTCTGATTTACCTTCCTTCAAAAATGGATAGTTAGCCCCGTAAAAATCTTTTGGTTTTATTAGTTCATCCTTTGAAGCTTTTCCACTCCAGTAATCTTCTAATGTTGGTCTTATTTTTTCTTCCCTGTTTAAGCGGGAAGTTATCGGGAAAATGGTAGCCTTTAAACCATACTTTTTTAATATAGGATAAGCATAAACAAAGTTATCAGCATAACCATCATCAAATGTTATAACGACAGAGGGTTTTTCTGGATATTTTCCTGTTGAGATGTACTCATAAACATCATCAAGGGTAATAACGTTAAAAAACTGCTTAACAATTTTCATTTCCCAATCAAAGGTGGATACAGCTACATCAAATCCCCATTTTGGAAGTATTTTATGGTATAAAAGCACAAAGATATTATTTTTCATTTTTTAGTTCCTCAAATAGATTTATATATTTATCGGCTGTCCTCTTTATATCGTATTCCTTTGCTGTTTTTACAGCATTTTTTGAAATTCTAATATATTCCTCTTCAGGTAAATCTGCCAAATAAGATAGCTTTTTTGAAAATGCTTCAAAATCGCCAACGTTTACAGAAAAACCGTTAAAATTATCCTTTAAATATTCATCTATTCCCCCTGCTAATGTTGATAAAACAACTTTACCTGTCGCCATTGCCTGGAGCAATGCCCCTGCTATTCCCTCAAGATATGAGGATAGAACAAAAAAATCAGATGCATTAAGCAAATCAGGAACATCCTTTCTAAAACCAAGTCCCAGAACCTTGTTTTCTATAGAAAATTTTTTCGCTATTTTAGGGGCTTCTTTTTCTGTATCAATACCTACAAGAACTAAAAGGGCATCCTCGATACTGGCTTTAGAAAAAGCCTCTATAAGTTTATCCTGCCCTTTAACAGAGGGGTTCCAGTTGGCAACATTTATAAAAATTTTTTTATCCTTAGGAAGTCCTATCTTTTCCCTGTAAAAGTATTTTTTTTCAGGTTCAGGTTTAAACCTTTCTAAATCTATTCCGCTTTCAATAGTAAGAAGTTTTTCCGGAAAGAAGTTTTTTTCCCTTAAAAATCTCTCAACACTTTTTGAAACAACTACTATTTTGTCTGCTGCACTGTATTTTAGATACTTAGATAAAACGGAAGGAAGCCTTCCAGAGCGTTTTATATTCACAACTTTTGGTTTTTCCTTCAAGAAAAGTTTTGCAATCCTGACATAATCAAAAGCATGGGGAGAATTACCTATAACTATATCAAATCTGTTGGTTTCTATTATAGAAATAAGTCTTTTGTAGTTTTCCCATCTGTATCGTGCATTTTTACCTGAATCTTCAAAGTAGTGGATAGGAACGTCAAAGGAGGACAATTTTTCAACCATTTCTCTATATTGAAAGGATA
>CAZHWB010000027.1:0-11549 GCA_964536105.1 uncultured Aquificales bacterium
ATTATACAAAATTTTAATAAAGATGAAATTATTAAACATCTCGAACAAATAAAAGAAGAGAACACACCTGAAGAACCAGTTATCAGACTTGGTAAACTCACTGGATACTTCACACATAGTATAGGTATGCTTTTAGCAGATAATCCAGAAAAGCCTTACAACATTAGTAAATTCGGAAAAATTATTAACAGTAGGGCAAAAGACCAGCTTTTCCCGCTTACAAGAAGACTAACCTTAGACAACCAAACTTTAGGATGGTGTAAACTTAAAATTAAGAAAAATAAAGAAAACTCAACTAATAACAAATCCTTTAAAGAAAAAATAGAAAAAGTGGATGAAGATGCCTTGAAAAAGCTTGCTGAAAAACTAGGCGGAAGATTTAGAAAATAAAAAAATTAGGGAGGTTACGGTGTGAAAATTTTAATAGCACCATGGGGAGACCCTGCTAATTGGAAAGAGACAACATATGTATTCGAAGATAGAAAAGTCAAATCATATTCATCATTAAAAATTTTACAGGAAGTAGTAAGTCCAGACGAAACAATAATTATTGCTGCTGACACCCTAGCACAGGAAGGAGATGCTTACGAAGAAATAAAGACAAATGCAAAAAACAAAATAGATGAATTTGCTAAGAAATTCCATATAAATAACTACAAAGTCCAAATATTACCTGGCGTAGGGCATTTTAAAACACAAAAAGAGAGCCACTTTTATGGAAATACTCAAGATTATTACTACGCTTCCCTGTATAACTTTGTAATGCTATTAAAAAATATGGATTTTTCCAAGCTGGAAGTACACCTGGATATAACACATGGAGTTAATTATATGCCTGTTCTTATATATAGAACCTTGAGGGAATTACTAAGCAATATTGCATTGTTTTTTGATGTAAAACTGAAAGTATATAACACGGATCCATCTGTTCCTTTTAATTTGCTAGAAGAAACCAGAATTAATATTATAGAAGATACAAAAATTTTACCTAGTCCATTCAGAGAAAAAGCAGAAAGCAATAAACTATTGAACACTTCTAAATTAAAAAATGAAAAAAACAAAGAATTAAATATATATTTGGGAAAATATAGAGATAGTAGCATAATGGAAAAGCCAATATCCGCATTTATTGGTTCTGTTTACAATGGATTTCCTTTAGGAATTTTTACATTTTTCCCTGAAGTAGATACTTTGGAAGAATATATTAAAAGAAATTATGAAGTTTTTGAAAATGAAATCGAAGTAAATTCTGAAGATAAGTTTTTAAATATAAATAGAAAAGTATCTTTAAATAAAAATTTTAAAGTATATCTTTTTGCATACCTTATTTCTTATTTATTAAAGAAAAAATGCATTGCAAAACATGCACAAAAAGAAGTATCTTTATTTCAATTGGAAATTTTAGAAAGCAAATTTTTTAAATTTGACGAAAGATTGGAGGTATCCATAGACAAAGAATTAACAGATTTAAAAAATAAACTTTTATGTTATCCTGATTTTAATTGGCAATCTCTCAATTCGATATTAAACGATAAGGTTGTCAACGATATAAATAAGAGGAACTTTTTTGCACATGCAGGCCTTGAGTACAACGCTGTTGAAGTAAAAAAGGAAAATGAAAATATATACCTTAGATACAAAGAAAAATTTCTTGAAACGATTGCGAAACAATGCAAGGTAGGACTTTTATAAAATAAAAATTAAAGTTTTTATTAATTTGCTGTACTGGACTCTTATTCCGTATTTTTCCATTCTTCTGGCGATTTTTCCGAGTCTTTTTTCATCTGATATGTCATAACAAAAAACAAACTTCAATTTATCCCTCCAAACTGTTTTAATGTTATAAAACGAAAAAATAAAAAAATTCTGACACTATAGGAGAGAGGGAATGGTTAACTTTGCATTTTCAACTATTCGTTATCAGTTTGAGGCTTTAATGGAGATGGATATTCCGTATTTTCTTGGTTCCTCATTCAGGGGAATAATGGGAAGAAGATTAAAAAAAACTGTTTGCATCAAACCCTTTGAGGAATGTGAAAAATGTGAGTTTAAAAAGACATGTCCCTATTCTGTTATTTTTGAAACAGAGATAACCTTAAATAAACCTTCAAAGTATGTTCTGAAACCTCCCTTTGAAAAAAGAAAACTAAAAGCAGGGGAAAGTATATACCTGGAGATAACACTTCTTGGTGAAACTTCCAACTACTGGGAGTTTATATCCGGCTCTTTAATAGGAAAAATCAGTTTAGGAAAGGACAAGCTGTTAAAGTTAAAGGAGATACATTTTTACCATCCTTTTGAAGATAAATACTACCCTGTAAAGAGTTTTGTCCCTACATTTGAAGTAAAAGATTTTTTTAACTTAAAAAACAGCCCTGAATATCTAAAAATAAAACTGTTTCCCTCCTCTATAAAGGCAAACAACAAAATTGTTAAAGCTTCTGAGTTTGATAAGGATATTTTTGTAAAGGCTGTAATATCAAGGATTTCAAATGTAGCTAAAAATTACGGGATAAAAGATGAAAAAATATTTATAGATAAAAATCTTTTTGACATATCATCTCTACAGCTAAAGCCTTCTCCTATGAAACGGTGGTCAAACAGAAAAAAGAAAAAGATGACTATACCGGCATTTGAAGGAGACATAGAACTAGTGGGAAATCTAAATCAGATTTTTCCTTATCTGAAAATCATTGAAGTTATCAACATAGGAAAATCTGTTAGCTTTGGTCTTGGAAGGGTTAAATTGTTAAATGAAAAATAGGGATTATTTTCTTATTATGATAAACTTCACTTTTTCTATAAAATAATCTAAGTTAGCATTTATTAACAATAAATAAGGAGGTGATAGTATGAAAAAAATTGTAGCTGTTGGTCTTTTATCTGCTGTTATATTTGGAGGAGCTATTGCACACCAGCATGAAGATGTAAAGGAAGAAGTTGTAGAGATTGGACAAAAAGCATCTAAAAAGCTTTTGAAAACCCTTGTTGGGGAGTTAAAAAAAGCTATGAAAGAGGGAGGTCCTTACAAGGCTGTAGAGGTTTGCTCCCAAAAGGCTTTAAAGCTAACAGAAAAGGTAGCTAAAGAGGAAGGGGTTAAGATAAAGAGAACAACATTTAAATACAGAAATCCTAAAAATGCCCCTGACAAGTATGAAAAGGAAGCTCTGGAATTTTTTGAAAAATCTTTAAAAGAAAAAGGAACACTCCCTAAGTACTATGTTCAGAAGGTAAATGAAAATGAATACAGATACTACATGCCGCTAAAGGTTAAACATGTTTGTTTAACATGCCATGGGGATCCAAATCATATGGATAAAAAACTCCTTGAAAAAATTAAGACTTTATATCCAGAGGATAAAGCTACAGGATATAAGGAAGGAGATTTTAGAGGTGTAATAAGGGTCTCTATCTCAAAAGAAACCCTGGAAAAACATGAAAAAGAGGAAAAAAAGGAAAAAGACCATTAATAGGCCCCTTTTTGGGGCTTACCCTTTAAGTAATCTGTCTATATGCTCTATTTCCTCAATTTCAAACTGTTTTAGATATTCCCTGAAGGTTGTATCCACAGGAATTCCTTCCCTCTGGAGGATAAATAAAAACTTTTTAAATATCTTTTCTCCCTGCCTATCAAGATCAAAAAGCAAAACAACAAGAACTTTATCCTCAAGTTCCTCTAAAACATCGTAAAAACGCCTTCCCTTCAAAGGAAAAAGATTTTCTACACCCAGATTTTTAAGGGCTCTTACATCTTTTTTTCCTTCAACAAGGATAGAAACATTCTCATTTAGTGAAAGTTCTATCAGCTTATTTTTCCAATCCTCTAAAGACGCAAAATTCATTTCCTAAGGGATAATTTTCTTTAACATACTTACTATTTTTTCTATTATTTTCTTAAGGAGAGGTTTGTCAACCTTTTGTTCTTCAAATTTTTCTCTGACGTACTCCTCACCTTTTTTGTTCTTTAGATCCTCTGCTATTTCTGTAAAGATATCTAAGGGATTAAATGGTTTCTTTAAAACAGCTGTTGCCTTCATATGTTTAAAGAAGGCTTCTTCATCTTCTGTTAGATCTTTAGCAAGGATAACAAAGGGTACTTCCTCTACATTCTCATTTCTTCTCATAAAGGATAAAACTTCCCAGGTAGGCTGCCCATTCAGTCTAACTTCAGCAACAATTCCATCAATATCCTTTCTATGGCTTAAAAGCATCTTTGCTTCGTTAATATCAGATACCTGTATTACTTCAGAATTGCTAAACTGGGCAACCTCCTGTAAAACCTTATAAGTTTCAATATCATCATCTAACAGAAGTATTTTCATCTCTAAAACCTTAAATAAATTTTATTTCCGGCAGTTTATCTATAAACCCTTTCTGGTAAGCTTCCTTTAAGAAAAGCTCAATAGCTTTTTTACCCCTTTCGCCGTAATCCACAGTTAAATCATTAACATACATGCCTATAAATCTGTCTGCCTTTTCCTTTGTCATTCCCCGTGCGTATTTTAAAGCATATTCAACAGCTTCTTCCCTATGCTCAAGGGAGTATTTAATACTTTCCCTCAATATTTCTGATATTTCCTTCATTACCTCTTCCCCTAAGTCCTTCCTTATAACATTGCCACCCAGGGGAAGAGGAAGCCCTCCTGTCCTTTCATACCACCATTTACCTAAATCCACAATACAGGTTAATCCTTCATCTGCATATGTAAGCTGACCTTCATGGATAATCAGCCCTGCATCTACTTTTCCCTCTTTAACTGCAGGAATGATCTCATCAAAATTTATAACCTCATAATCAAAATCCTTTGTTCCAAGATAAAGTTCAAGGGCAAGGAATGCAGAAGTTAATGTCCCCGGGACAGCTATCTTTTTATTTTTAAGCTGATCAGGGGAAAAAGCTTCCCTTGATACAACCATAGGACCGTAGTTATCACCCATACTTGCCCCACTGGAAAGAAGGGCATATTTATCTGCTACATAAGGAAAAGCATGAATTGATATTGCAGATACTTCATATACCCCTTCTAAAGCTTTCTTATTTAATGTTTCTATGTCAGAAAGGACATCTATAAACTTATATCCTTTAGTATCTATCTTCCCCTGATTTATAGCGTAGAACATAAACGCATCATCAGAATCGGGGCTGTGGGCTACGTGGATAACCATTTTTTCTTCTTTCACTGCCATTATTTTCTCCATTTTTTATACATTATCGTAATAAACATTAACATTTTATAATAACTTGACAGACTTTCCAAAATTCTCAAAATCCCCAAAGGGCTTTGCTTTTATAGTTATCTTCCTCCTTAAGAAAGGATGAAAAAAAGAGATTGTATGGCTGTGGAGCATATGCCTTTTTACATTTTTCAAAAGGGGGTGCTCTACCTTTTTTATACCGTAGACTTTATCCCCAACTATAGGAAAACCCAGTTTTGAAAGATGTATTCTTATCTGGTGTTTCCTTCCGGTTTTTATTTCCACCTCAAACAGTGAGAATCCATTTTTTATTTTCAGTGTCTTTACAATGCTTTTTGCATATTTCTTATCTATTGGCTCATTGATAACTTTCTTTTTAAAGGATGCCTCATTATGGGATATTGCAAGGTACTTTTTTCCTACCTCTTTTCTGTGCCACAGCTCTTTAAATTTTTCAAAAACCTTTGAATTCTTTGCAAACAGCAGTACCCCTGACGTTTCCCTGTCCAGTCTATGTATTGCCTTGATTTTATTGTCTTTTTTATGTTTCCTTAGAAGATCCTCCACAGAACCTTTCCTATTTTCACTTTCTAAAAATGGGGGTTTCTGAACTGAAATAATAAAATCATCTTCATATAAGATACTATTTTCTATACTCCATTTCTGGGATGTTGTTAAAGATATCTCTACAATATCCCCTTTTTTTAACATATGGGTTGCTATCCATATTCTCCTGTCATTTACAAATACATTCTTACTGTCTATGATCTCCTTTGCTTTATTTTTGGATATGTTTAATTCCTGGGCAATGAAGCTTTTTAAATCTTTTTCTTCATCTACATAGAACCTTTTCATTTTTCTCCTTTCATTACATCATTTAAAAATGTAAAGATATACCCTTTAACCTTTGGAAGCAATATGACACCATGTCCTGAACCTGTTGTTGTTATTGAAAATCCTTTATTTGTTTTTTCCAGAAGATTATCAACCGTTTTTTTAGAACCTAACGGATCCTTTACAGAAACAATATAAAGGATAGGGTTTGTGTAGGAAGCAAGGGCAACATTTATAGTATCTTCACCAACAACAGATACACTCCCTGGGGATATGCTTACCACAGCTTTTATATCCTGAACTGTTACAACAGGTATCACAGAAATACCCCCCAGGGAAGCTCCAATGAGAATAATATTATCAGGATCTATTTTCTCACTTTCTATAACATAATCTATCCATAAAGATAGATCCTCCGGTATTTTTTCAAACCTTACCTTTTCACTGCTTTTTTTGAAAAAGTTTATTAAGTCTAAAACAGAGGTAAAGTTCTGCTTGAAAATAATTTTATTTTCCTTTCCATTTTGATATATAGAAAGCCCGTGTCCCCTTAAATCTACAAGAAGGGTAGCAAATCCCCTTTCCCTCAGCTCCTTTGCAAACTCAGACCATATAACATGAGTTGTTCCAAATTGATGGGCAAATACAACAAGGGGATATTTATCCTTCTTTTCTTCTGGATAATCAATAAAACCCACAAGTTTATAACCGTCTAAAGATGTGATACTTAACTCTTTTCCCATTGAAACTCCTATCCATAAAAATAAAAAGACAACTATCAGCTTTCTCATATTTTAGCCCCTTTTAATGGAATATTGTTTTTCTCGGTTCCTTTGAAATCCTTAAAAGAATTCCTGCGCAAAAAGACATCATAAAAAGGGAGCTTCCCCCATAACTGATAAATGGAAGTGTAAATCCTGTAGGGGGAAAAAGGCTTGTGTTAACGGCCATGTGGAATATACCCTGTAGAACAATAAGATATGTAAATCCTACCCCTAAAACCTGTGTAAAAACATCATCAGCTTCTATGCTGATTTTTATGCCCTTATACAGGATAAATAGAAAAATTCCTATTAAAACACTTACCCCTAAAAATCCAAGTTCCTCTCCAATCAGAGCAAATATATAATCTGTATGTATCTCAGGAAGATATTTTAATTTCTGGGTTCCTGCTCCTATCCCTTCCCCTAAGAGTCCACCTTTGGCAAATGCAAGTATAGACTGGAATACCTGATAAGCCGACTCGCTTCTGTATGAAAATGGATCTAAAAAAGCTTCTATTCTTTTTAGGGCATAATCCTTTTTTAAAAGTAAAGCTATAAAAACTATCGGAAAGAATAAAACAGGCAAAAATAAAACCTTTTTCCAGTCAAATTCTGCTGAAAACATAATAAGAACTGTTAAAACCAGTATAAATATAGCTGCCCCTTTATGTGGTTCAATAAAAACAAGAACAGATAATAAAGCAGGAACAAAAAAAGCTACTAAAGTAGCTTCAAGGGTTTTTAGTATATGCTGTTTTCTGTAAACAAAGTAAGCAAGGAAAAATACAACAGCTATTTTGGCAAACTCTGAAGGTTGAAACCTAAAAAATCCAAGATCAAGCCATCTTCTAACATCTTTATTTTCAGGACTTACATAAAAGAACAGAACAAATATTAAAAGAACTGTAGAAATCAAAACAATAGGGTATGAGAGCTTTTTCCATATTTCTATAGGAACAAGATAAGCTCCAATCATACCAGCAAATGAAATAATAACCCACAGAATTTCCTTTTTTAAGAAAAAAAACGGATCTTTATGGTTTAAAAGGGAAGGAACAGATGTAGCACTGTAAACAAAGACAACTCCAAATATCATAAGAACAATAAAAGCTACAAAAAGAAATCTATCAAAATAAAAATCTCTAATCATTTTCCAGTCTCAATTGGATTTTTTATAATGTTTTTTCGGCAGTCTGCAGTTTGACTATAAACCCTATTTAAGACCGCTTACAATTTTTTTAAACCTGTTTCCCCTGTCTATATAGTTTTTAAACATATCAAAACTTGCACAGGCAGGGGAAAAAAGAATTACGTCATCTTTTTCTGCATAGTAGAGGGCTCTATTGAATGCTTCCTCTAAAGAATTAGATAAGTCAGGATTTATATCAGGTTGTATCATCTTTTTTATTTTTTCTTTATCTCTTCCTATAAGGATAACTTTTTTCAGATTTTTCTCCCTTTTTAAAACAGAAAAATCTCCTCCTTTGTTTATTCCCCCTGCAATAAGAATAACATTTTTATCTGGGAAGCTTTTTAGTGCCATTAGTAAAGACTGGACGGTGGTTGATTTTGCATCGTTGTAAATTTCCACCCCTTTAATATTCCCCTCATATTCAAGTCTAAAGGGAAGCGGCTTATACTCATATATACCTTTTTCTATAGAGGCTTTCCTTATGCCCTGGCTTTGGACAGCAAGAATAGAGGCCATAACATTCTGGACAAAATGGATACCTTTCACCGGGAGATTTTTTATATTAACAATCTTTTCCTCTTTATCCATTTTTCTTATATATATCCAATCGTCCTTTAAAAAAGCTCCTTCATACTCCCCAGGAAGGGGTTTTAAAGAAAAGTACATTTTTTTTGCCATTGTCTTTGTCTGGAAAACGTACCTGTTATCAAAATTCAAAACTGCGTAATTTTCTGTTTTTTGTCTTTTAAAAAGTCTGTATTTGGATATGAGATAGTGGAGAAATCTTCTGTGCCAATCTAGATGATCTGTTGAAATATTTAAAAAAACTCCAACATCTGGTTTAAAGTAAACAGTTGAGTAAATCTGAAATGAAGAAAGTTCTAAAACTGCTGTTCCTGTTTCCCTTTCCAAAACAATTTCAGAAAATGGTATTCCGTAGTTCCCACCTATAAAAATATCCTCTTTTTCCCTCTTTAAAATATCGTATATAAGCTTTACTGTTGTTGATTTTCCATCTGTTCCTGTTACAGCTATTACTTTTCCTTTCCAGAATCTATATGCAAACTCAACCTCCCCGATGATGGGAATTCTTTTTTTCTTTGCCAGTTTGTATATTGGATGATAAAAGGGAATTCCCGGAGATACAACAATCATAGAAGTTTTTTCAATGTATTTTTCTTTAAAATCATTATCATCAACAACAGCAGCCTCAAAACCTTTCTTTTCAGCCAGTGCCTTTGCAGACTGCCCCGATTTCCCTTTTCCGTAGATTAGAAGCATAAAAACACCATATTTTTATGTATTTGTTTTCATTTTAAGGATATTTTTACAGATTTTTTAAAGATTTACAAGAAAATAGAAAAAAGAGGAAAGATTTTCCTCTATTCGTCAACTTCCTGGTGTCTGAGCATTTTTCCTTCTTTCATATAAATAACTTCTTCAGCTAAATTTGTGGCAATATCAGCAACCCTTTCTATATTAGACGAAACGGTTATAAGTCTTATTCCTATTTTTATCTTTTCTGGATCTTCAACCATATATTTGTATAAATCCTTTATAATCCTCTCATTCAACTCATCTACTATATCATCCCTCTGGATAACATCTCTGGCCAGATCAGTATCAAGGGTTTCCAGGGATTTAACAGCGTCTCTAACCATCCCAAGGGTTATTTCTGTCATTTTTGGAAGGTCTATATACTCCTTTAGTTTTGGCTTTTCTATAATTCTTTCAGCCTGCTCTTTTATATTTTCTGCGTGGTCTCCTATCCTTTCTAAATCCCTGTTTACAAAAAGATCCATAACAAGCATCCTCAAATATTTAGCCTCAGGCTGAAATCTTGCTATTGTTGATATGATAAGGGTTTCATTTTCAACTTCCATTTTATCAACCTCATCTTCAAGCTCTTCCACAATTTTGAGGTACGTTTTATCATGTTCAATAATAGCTTTAACGGCATTTTCAAGCATTGTATCTGCAAGTTCAGCCATTTTTATAAGCCTGTCCCTTATTTCTTCAAGTCTTGGTTTTATAAGCATATATATCTCCTCCTTTAAGTATTAACCGAACTTACCGCTAATATAATCCTCGGTAAGTTTTTTAGACGGAGATGTAAATATAATATCTGTTTTATCAAACTCTATAAGTTCCCCAAGATACATAAAGGCAGTATAATCGGAAACCCTTGCAGCCTGCTGCATATTATGGGTAACAATAATAATTGTTACTGAACTTCTAAGCTCTACAACAAGCTCTTCTATTTTTGATGTAGATATAGGATCTAATGCTGATGTTGGTTCATCAAAAAGTAGAACCTCCGGTTCTACAGCTAAAGCCCTCGCTATGACAAGTCTTTGCTGTTGTCCACCTGATAAACCTGTTGCTGGTTGATCAAGTCTATCCTTTACCTCTTCCCAAAGGGCTGCCTGTTTTAAAGCCTTTTCTACCCTTCCTTCAAGTTCAGACCTGTCCTTTATACCCCTAAGCTTCAATCCGTGGGCTACATTATCAAATATACTCATTGGAAATGGGGTAGGTTTCTGGAAAACCATACCTACTTTTGTTCTAAGCTTTATAAGATCGTAATCCTCAGAAAGTATATTCTCCCCATCAAGGAGTATTTCACCTTTATATCTGTTGCCGGGATAAAGGTCGTGCATTCTGTTAAAACTTCTAAGTAGCGTAGTTTTACCGCACCCAGATGGACCTATAAGGGCTGTAACTCTATTTTCGTATACAGGCATTGTTATTCCTTTAAGGGCTGGCTTTTCAGAACCTGCATACCAAAAGTAAAGATCATTAACCTTTATTTTTTCTTTTTCAGGCATAAGAGCCTCCACTGTACCAGGGGTAATGTTTTCAAGACTTTTAATATACCAGATTTTAGGATATTTTTAATAAAAAATATAAATTTAAGGAGAGTTTATGTTTATAACAGAGGAAAGGCTAAAGAAAATTATTTCCGTACTTAAAAAGAGACAGAAGGATCTGCAGGTTTTTACAGATAATGTTAAAAATCAACACAACTTTTCAGCAATTTTAAGAACCTGTGATGCTGTAGGGGTTTTATATCTTTACTACAGGTTTTTAGGACAGGGGGAACTTATAAATGAAGAAATAACTATGGGCTCCCATAAATGGGTTTTGCATAAAGAAGTAAAAGATGTGGATAGTTTTTTCAAAGAAAAAAAGGAAAATGGGTTTCAGATTGTTGCTACCTATCTTTCAAAGGAGAGTATAGATTTTAGAGATGTTGATTATACAAAACCTACCCTTATTGTCGTTGGAAATGAGGTTCAGGGCGTCAGTAGAGAAGTTTTAAAATATGCAGACAAACAAATAATTATTCCAATGTACGGAATGGCCCAGAGTTTAAATGTCTCTGTGGCAACAGGGGTTATTCTCTATGAAGCCCAAAGACAAAGGGCTTTAAAAGGAATGTATGAAAAAAGTTCCTTAAATGAAGAAGAAATAAACAATATTGTCAAAAAGTGGTCAACAGTTGATGTTATAAACCACAAGAAAAAAGAAAGTGCTTTTAGGAGAATTTTAAGGGAAAAGCA
>CAZHWB010000028.1:0-27043 GCA_964536105.1 uncultured Aquificales bacterium
TATGAAGAGTATTACAGAAAAAAAACAGATATAGAGAGATTAACAAAGGAGGCTGTAAAAGGTCTTCCGCTAAAGGAAAGGATAATAAAGAAATTAAATGATATATATGCAAAATAGGTTTAGGAGATAAGGAGGGTGCATGTTAGATATAAAGCTTATAAGATCAAATCCTGAATATGTAAAGGAAAGACTCAAAACAAGAGATGAAGCATATTCTTTAATGGTTGATGAACTTCTTGCTGTTGATGAGGAAAGAAGAAAGATTATCTCTGAAGTGGAACAGCTTAAAGCGGAAAAAAACAGACTCTCCAAAGAAATAGGTCTTCTCTACAGGGAAGGAAAAAAAGAGGAAGCTGAAAAGGCTAAAGAGGCTGTTCAGGCAAAAAATAAAAAAATAGAACAGTTAGAAAAAGATTTAAAAGATGTGGAAAGACGCTTTAACCATATACTCTTATCTATTCCTAATATCCCCCACGAAAGTGTTCCTGTAGGAGAAGATGAAGAGGACAATGTTGAGATAAGGAGATGGGGAGAGCCCAGGAAGTTTGATTTTGAACCCCTCCCCCACTGGGAGATAGGAGAAAAACTTGGAATTTTAGATTTTGAAAGGGGGGCAAAGCTTTCAGGTTCCCGCTTTACGGTGATGTTTAAAGAGGCTGCCCGACTTGAGAGGGCTTTAATAAATTTTATGCTTGATCTCCATACCAAAGAGCACGGTTACACAGAGGTCTGGTCTCCTGTTCTTGTTAAACCTGAAATATTGATTGGAACTGGACAGCTTCCAAAATTTGAAGAAGATCTTTATAAGATATGTGATGAAGATCTGTATCTTATACCAACAGCAGAAGTTTCCCTCACAAATCTCCATGCAGATGAGATCTTAAAGGAAGATGAGCTTCCAAAGTACTATACAGCCTATACACCCTGTTTTAGAAGGGAGGCTGGTTCCCACGGAAAAGATGTAAGGGGGATATTGAGACAGCACCAGTTTGATAAGGTAGAGCTTGTGAAGATTGTAAAACCAGAAGATTCATACAATGAGCTGGAAAAACTTGTCCAGGAAGCAGAAAAGGTTCTCCAGCTCTTAGAGCTTCCTTACAGGGTTGTTGAGCTTTGCACAGGGGATTTAGGATTTTCTGCAGCAAAAACCTACGATATTGAGGTGTGGATACCTTCCCAAAACAGATACAGGGAAATTTCATCATGCTCAAATACAGAGGCATTTCAGGCAAGGAGAGCAAAAATAAGATACAAGGATAAAAATGGAAAAAATCAATTTGTTCATACTTTAAATGGTTCTGGCCTTGCAGTTGGAAGAACCCTCCTTGCAATTATGGAAAATTATCAAAGACCTGATGGTACATTTGACATACCAGAGGTTCTCAAAAAATATATGTAAGGAGTTTTACCTCTATTTAAGGAGGTTGCTTTGGACATAAAAAGAATTTTTTTACTTTTTATAGGGTCAGTGTTTTTACTTTCCTGTAGTGCTACTTATGATCCACTAACAGGAAAAAAGGTTTATACCCTTCTTCCACCGGAAAAAGAGATTGAAATAGGAAAGATGTATGTTCCCCTTGCAATAGAGCAAAATAATGGAAGATACCCTGATAAGGAAGTCCAGAGCTACGTATCTTCTTTAGGTATGAAGATAGCAAAGGTTGTTCCCAGAAAACTTAACTATGAATTTTATGTTGTAAATACAAGTGCTGTAAATGCTTTTGCCCTTCCTGGAGGGTTTATATTTGTAAACAGGGGTCTTATTCTTACCCTTAATAAAGAAGATGAACTTGCCGGGGTTATAGCCCACGAACTTGGCCACGTTAACGCAAGACATCATGCCAGATTTTTAGAAAAAATGTACGGTTTATCTATTCTGTATAATATAGCCGCAATATTTGCCTACCAAACAAGATATGGAGATATTCTCCTCCAGTTTGGAAAAATAGGTGCACAGCTTTTATCCCTTAAGTGGAGTAGGGATCAGGAAAAAGAGGCGGATATACTGGGTATCCGCTTTGCCTATCAGGCAGGTTACGATCCAAGGGGTCTTTTGGATACATTTAAGATATTTGAAAAACTCCACAAAACGAAAGAACCTGAATGGCTCTTAACCCACCCTCTTCCTAAAACAAGGGAGGAATATGTTAGGGAGCTGATAGCAAAGTATCACCTAAATAAAAATCTTATTGTTGATACTCCAGAGTTTCACAGGATAAAAAGAAAGCTTGAAAGGACTAAAAAGTCATTTGATTTATATGATGAAGCTGTAAAAAAACTATCCCAAAAAAGACCTGATATTGAAGGGGCATTAAAGCTTTTAAATGAATCTATAAAACTTTTCCCCAATAACAACGCTTCCCTTACAGCAAGGGCTTTTATTTATGCCGATAGGGAAAGATTTAAAGAGGCGGCTTTAGATGCCAGGAAAGCTGCATCCCTTGATGGGTTATATTTTTCTCCCCATTTTATAGCAGGATATGCCCTTTTTAAACTAAAAAGTTATAAAGAAAGTATATCCTACCTTGAAAAGGCAAAAAATCTTATACCTTCTTTTCCTGATACATACTACTACCTTGGGAGGGACTATGAAGCCCTTGGAAAGTACTCTTTAGCTAAAGAGTACTATAAAAAAGCCCTGAAGTTAACAGATGGAAAAAGGGGATGGGAAAAAGATGCAGTTAGGAGATTGAAAAATCTTGGATACTGAAAGATATTTTATTTAAAGTCCCCGTAGCTCAGCAGGATAGAGCACCAGATTCCTAATCTGGAGGTCGGGGGTTCGAATCCCCCCGGGGACATATTTTACTTTTTTCCCTTTATTATAGAAACACCGTGGCTTGTTCCTATTCTGTCTGCCCCTGCTTTTATCATCTTTAAAGCTGTTTTAAAGTCTCTTATACCTCCGGAAGCTTTAACTTTAAGTGCTTCACCTGCTAAGCTTTTAAAAAGTTTTACATCTTCTACAGTGGCACCTTTTGGGGCAAAACCTGTTGAGGTTTTTATAAACTCAGCTCCACTGTTCTTTACAATTCTTACTGCAGTTACCTTTTCATCGTGGTTCAGATATGCTGTTTCAACAATAACTTTATGGACACACTTTTCAGTGTAGGAGATTATCGTTTTAAGTTCATTTTCCACATAGGTGTAATTTCCAGATTTAAAGGCTCCTATATTCCATACAATATCAAGCTCATCTGCATGATTGTAGCAGGCATTTGTTGCTTCAGATAATTTTGTTTTTAATGTATTTGCCCCTAAAGGAAAACCTACTACAGTGGCAACTTTTACCTGTGTATTTTTTAAAATATCCTTTGCAAAGGATACATAAAAAGGATTTACACAAACAGCATAAAAACCGTAATCTACAGCCTCTTTACACAATTTTTCTATATCTTTAAATGTGGCGTAGGGCTTTAGGTTAGTGTGGTCTATATATTTAGCTATGTTTAAAGACGAATGCATACCAAAGATCCTCTGGCTTTTCTGGAGATTCTGGTTTTGAGACTTCCTCTAAAAGCTTTAAGTTTTTATCTTTTGCCATTTTCAGAAGTTCTTCCTTTTCCTTTTCTTTAAAAATCCCTGATACGATTAAATATTTTTTAAATAAATTTGATATATGATCAAAATTTTCCCTGAAAATTTCTATTTGTAGGTTTGCCAGGACAACATCATATTTGTCCTTTACTTCAGAGGCAGACTTTAAAAAGCAGTTAACCTTAACCTGGTTTTCCCAGGCATTTGTCTTGCATTCCTCTACAGCTTTGTCATGGATATCTACAGCATCAATCTTCTCAGCTCCAAGCTTTCCGCTTGCTATGGCAAGGATACCGGTGCCTGTTCCAATATCTAAAACAGAATCTCCTTTTTTTATATATTTAGGGAGAAGGGTAAGAACAAGCTGGGTTGTTGAGTGTAGGCCTGTTCCAAATGCCTGGGCTATCTTCAGTTTTATTGGTATTAGATCTTTTCCTTGATATACTTCCCATTCAGGGATGATAATAAAGGGAGGTATTTTTACAGGTTTAAAAAAGTCTTTCCATTTTTCTTCCCAGTTTTCTTCTTTTATATCTTCTTCCAAAATAAGTTTTCCGTTTCCAATATCTTCAAAAATACTATTTACTGCTTCTTTAAGGGCTTCTATTTCCTGATCCTCAGCGTAAATGGCAAATACTGTTTCCTTTTCATCTTTATTTATAATTTCCACCCCATAACCGTTTAACTCAACAACAAAAATTTCAAAAAGCTGGGATGGGATTGTGTAGATAAGTTTTTTCATCTTTATACCTTCTGGATTTCAAAAATAAGATTTCCGTATATATCAAAATAAAATCTGATCCTTAGCCTGACACCATTTTTTTCTTTAAAAAGTTCTATAAAATCTTTGATTTGAACTTCCCCGTTGCTTTTTATTTTTATCTTTCTAAAATGGGTTGCTTCTTTTGTTTTTAATGAATATGTAACTTTTAGATGTATGCCGTCACTGTATTCTAATTTCTCAATCTTGTCTATCTGGGGAAGAGGAGCTGTTTCTATCTTCTCAAGCCAGTCTTCATAAAGGTCAGGCTGTTCAATGGCGATTTTGAGATAATCTTCTATCTGATTAATATCTAAATCCGACAGCTCCTCTTCTAAAATAGCTTTTGCGTAGGACAAAAATTCTAAAAAATTCTCTTCAACTTCCTTTCGCAAACCTTCTTCCAAGATAAAATTCCCCTTACTCTACTTTTCATTTTTTCTGTATTTATTATACATATACTCTTCCAGTTTGGTAATCTCCACTTTTGGAATTCTAACAAGGGCATTTTGTTGGGCTTCCAGATCTTCAGCATATCTTCTTTTTATCTCTTCCTGTATAAACTCTAAAAGATACTCAATCTGTTTTTGCATCTGTTCCATCTGTTCTTTCATCCTGAGTATAGCATCAACACCAGCTAAATTTACCCCAAGTTCCCTTGTTAAAAACAGTATAAACTCAAGTTTTTCTATATCCTCCTGTGAGTAAAGTCTTGTTTTTCCTTCTGTTCTGGAAGGGGTTAAAAGCCCTTCCCTCTCGTAAAGTCTAAGGGTCTGGGGATGAATATTAAACATTCTGGAAACAGCACCTATCATATATACAGGTTCTTTCTTTCTATTATTATCCCTTTTCATAGCTCCTCACCTCTCTTTAAGGTTTTTCATAACGGGTTTGAGGCTTTGGAACCTCCTTGTCTAATTCCTCTACAAGTTTCTTGCCTTTTCTGGAAAGCTCCTTTATTGAAGGTATTACAACATTAACTACAGCAACAAGATCACCGTATCCTGATGATTTTAGTCTCGGCATTCCTTTTCCAGGAATTCTTATATTTTCACCGCTTTGGGTTCCTGGTTTTATTTTTATTTTTTCTGTTTTTCCATCAAGGGTTGGTATTTCTATTTCTGTTCCTTTTATAGCCTCTGTTACAGATATATTTACTTTCACATAAAGGTTGTCCCCTTTCCTTTCAAACAGCCAGTGGGGTTGAACATTTACAATAATCCATAGATCACCTGGAGGACCACCAAATTTTCCGCTGTGTCCTTTTCCAGGAATTCTTAATTTTGTTCCATTATCTACACCTGGAGGAATTTTTACCTTTACTGTTTCTGTTTTTAGAACAAGACCCCTTCCATTACATACATCGCAGGGTTCCTGGATAACTCCAGTTCCACCACATTCAGGACAGGTCTGGGCTATCTGCATAAATCCTGTTGTGTAAACAACCTGTCCGGTTCCTCCACATTGGGGACAGCTTCGGGGGGTACTTCCTGGTTTTTGTCCGGTTCCGGCACATTTTTCACATATAACGTATCTTGGAACTTCTATTGTAAGGGTGGTTCCTTTATAGGCATCTTCAAGTGAAACGGTAACTGTTTGGTATATATCCTCTCCCCTTTCCTTCTGGTAAGCTCTTCTGCTTTCCCTTTTTGTTCTTCTTCCTCCGCCAAAGAAACCTCCTAATATTTCCTCTAAATCCTCAAATATACTTCCAAAATCTCCCCCTTTTGAACCTCTTCCAAATCCAAAAATATCCTCAAAGTTTATGTTTTCAAAACCTCCACCACCAGCTCCGCTAAATGCAGAGTGGCCGTACTGATCGTACAGTTTTCTTTTTTCAGGATCAGACAGAACCTGATAGGCTTCGCTTATCTCTTTAAATTTTTCCTCGGCTTCTTTTCTGTTGTTTGGGTTAAGGTCTGGATGGTACTTTCTTGCAAGTCTTCTATAGGCCTTTTTTATCTCATCCTGGGTTGCATTTCTACTAACTCCAAGTATCTCGTAGTAATCCTTTTTAGCCATTTAATAACCACCTCTTATTCCTATTTTATTCAACTAAAATATATAACTTTAGTCTATCATTGTCAAATTTTGCGAAGTTTAGAATATAGGAATATGATAGGGTTTTTATAAAAAAAGTTGATTGTTTTGATGTGAATAATTATAGATTCATAACTACCGTTTGGAATCTGTAAATGAAAAGGGGCGAAAGCCCCTTTATAGGAAAAGATTTATTCTTCTTTATTGTACTCCCACTTTCCTGTCATAAGGTATTCATGGATAGCCTCTGCTGCATCTCTTCCGTGCCTTACAGCTGTAACAACTGTATCACCACCATTAACAACGTCTCCACCTGCAAATATTCCTTCAACATTTGTTCTGTATTTATCATCAACGGTAGAGAGGTTATTCCATTTATCTATTTTTAATCCAGGAACATCTTTGTATGCTACTGGATTATCACCCTGACCAACTGCCATAACAACACAGTCACACTCTATAATATGCTCAGAGCCTTCTACAGGTTTTGGTCTTGGTCTTCCTCCTTTTTCATCAGGAACCAGTTCCATCTTTATACACTTAAGACCTACAACTTCCCCTTTCTCATTTCCTATGACTTCTATTGGCTGGGTGAGCCAGTGGAAGATAGCTCCCTCTTCTGCAAGGTGATCCCATTCCTCATCTTTAGCTGAAGATGTATCCCTTGTTCTTCTGTATACAAGATGGGTTTCATTTCCAAGTCTTATAGATGTGATCATACAGTCAACAGCTGTAAATCCACCACCTATAACAGCTACTTTTTTACCTTTTGGTAGTTCTACATCTTCTTCCGGAGCCAGTAAAGGATGTGTATGACCTACATTAACCTTCATTAAAAATCCTATTGCTGTATAAACACCTTTAAGATCTTCTCCTGGAATGCCCATCTTTTTACCACGGCCGGAACCAACCCCTATGAATATTGCGTCGTATTCCTTTTGAAGTTCAGGGATTGTTATGTCTTTTCCTACAGTTACACCTGTTCTTATCTCAACCCCAAGTTTTTCTATAAGTCCTATTTCAAAATCAAGGGCATGTCTGTCTAGTCTTGCCATAGGGATACCGTATCTCATAACTCCACCTGTAAACGGCAGAGCCTCAAAAACAGTTACAGAGTGTCCTTTTCTAGCGAGGAAGTACGCTGCAGACAATCCTGCAGGTCCTGCCCCTATAACAGCAACCTTTTTACCTGTAGGAGGTTCTTTTTCATCAACCCATTCAACACCGGACATTCTTACAGAGTCTCCAACAAATCTTTCCAATCCACCGATACTTACGGCAAGACCGTTTTCTTTGAATGTTAAAACACATGTACTTTCACATAATCTGTCCTGGGGACAAACCCTACCACAGACTGTTGAGAATGGATTTTTTTTCCTTAATATTTTGTAAGCCCCAAATGTATCATCATGCTGTATCCTTTCAATCCACTTTTCCATTTCACTTTCTACAGGACATGATGGGGTACATGGGGCTTTTTTACACAGGATACATCTAAAGGCCTCGTCTTTAGCCGCTGTATGACCGTATCCCAGTATAAATTCCTTAAAGGTATTTTTTCTTACTTCTGGGGGAAACATAGGAAGAGGTATTCTGTCGTGCCTTCTGTATTCAGGCCTCTTTCTTTTCCTTTCCTGAGACATATTAAACCTCCTGTTTTATTTTTTAAATAGATAACTCATTAAAGCTTTCTGGGCATGGAGTCTGTTTTCAGCCTGGGTAAATATAACATCAGCAAACCTTTCAAAAATATCTTCTGTTATTTCCTCTCCCTTATGGGCTGGGAGACAGTGCATAACAACTGCGTTTTTTTCAGCTTCCTTAACAAGTTCTTCATTGATGCTGAAGTTTTTAAAAAGGTTAACCTTGTCTTTTTCCCCTTCCTGTCCCATACTTACCCATACATCTGTATAAAGGATATTTGCCCCTTTTACAGCTTCTTTTGGGTCGTTTGTTATTTCAACCTCTGCACCTGTTTCTGCGGCGTATTTTAATGCCTCAGCTACAGCCTTCCCGTTAGGTTCGTAACCTTCAGGGGAGGCAATAGACACATTAATGCCCATTAATGCACATCCTATTAAGAGGGTATTTGCCATATTGTTCCCATCACCAATGTAAGTTAGCTTTAGCCCTTCCAGAGTACCGAATATCTCATATATTGTTTGGAAATCTGCAAGGACCTGGCAGGGATGGGCATAATCTGTTAATGCATTTATAACAGGGAAATCAGAGTATTCAGCCAGTTCTTCAACTTCTTTGTGGGAGTATGTTCTTATCACAAGACCATCTAAATACCTTGACAGTACCCTTGCTGTATCTTTTATATCTTCTCCTCTGCTCATCTGGGTGGAAGAACCCTGAATGTATATAGGCTGTCCCCCCATCTGGTAAACACCAACCTCAAAAGATATTCTTGTTCTTGTGGATGGTTTCATAAAAACAAGTCCAATAGACTTACCCTCTAAAGATCTATCCATAAATCTATCTTTTTTTAGTTTCACAGCATAGTCTATAATCTGCTCAATCTCTTTTTTTGAAAGATCAGATATATTCAAAAAATCCCTTTTCAAATCAGCCTCCTCCTTTTTTGTAAAGAAAAAATATAACATTGTTTGATTTTATATTCAATCAGGAATGTATTGATAGATAAAGATTTTCTGTTTCTGAAAAAAGATTTAATTTTTGATTAAAAATAAACTATCTTTCCTCAAAATATTGTAAAATCTTGATATGATATTACTCATTGAGTAAAAAGGCTGTGAAATATAAATTAAGCTTTAGAAAACAGCCTTAGGAGGTCTTTAACATGTTCGAATACACAGAAAAGGTAATGGACCACTTTATGAATCCAAGAAACCTTGGGGAAATTCCTAATCCAGATGGTTACGGCCAGTGTGGAAATCCATCTTGCGGTGATGCGATGCTATTTACCATAAAAGTAAATAAAGAGAATGATGTGATAGAAGATGTAAAATTTAAAACATTTGGATGTGGCTCTGCTATTGCAGTATCTTCTGTTTTAACAGAAATGGTTAAGGGAAAACCTATAGATTATGCGTTAAACCTCACATATAAAGAGATATTTGAAGAGTTAGGTGGATTACCACCTCAAAAGATCCACTGCACAAACCTTGGACTTGAAACCCTCCACGTTGCTATTAAAGACTACCTTTTAAAACAGGGAAGGGTAGAAGAGGCAAACAAAATTCCTGATTGTATAGAGGAAGAGGAAGAAGAAGGTCTTGATCTGGAGCATGTAGGTTAATATATACAGGGCTTGAAAAGGCCCCTGATTTTTATAAATTTCACCAAAAAATTCTCACAAAAAAGGGCGATGGAAAAAAAAGAAAAGATAAAGGCTGTTGCTTTATATTCTGGTGGACTTGACAGTACCCTTGCTATTAAACTTATTCAACAGCAAGGGATAGATGTTTTGGCTATACACTTTTATACAGGGTTCTGTATAACCGAGACAAAAAGAAGACGTGGTGAAAAAAAACCTGACGGGTCCCACTATATGAACCCTGCTTTAAAGTACGCTGCAAAATACGGTTTTAAACTGGAAATTGTTGATATTTCTGAAGAGTATTTTGATATAATCCAGAACCCAAAATACGGATATGGTGCAAATATAAATCCGTGTATAGACTGCAGGGCTTTTATGTACAAAAAGGCAAAAGAGATTATGGAAAGGGAAGGTGCCCACTTCATCGTATCTGGCGAAGTCCTTAATCAAAGACCTATGAGTCAGCATCTAAAAGCTATGAAAATTATTGAAAAGGAGGCTGGAGTAGAGGGTCTTGTGGTAAAGCCCCTTTCTGCTAAAGTTTTACCACCAACTATACCAGAACAAAAAGGATGGATAGACAGAAGTAAACTTGAAGGTATAGTTGGTAGAAGCAGAAAAAGACAGCTTCAACTTGCAAAGGAGCTTGGTATAGATGAGTTTGAGCAACCTGCTGGAGGTTGCTGTTATCTGACAGATGAAAATTTTGCCAGAAAATACCAGGAAACTATATCGGTTCAGGGATTTATAACAAAAGATGACCTTTATCTCCTTACTATAGGAAGGCATTTTAGACTTCCTTCTGGAACTAAAGTCATTATTTCCAGAAATGAAGGTGAAGGGAATTTTATAAAAGGATTAAAAAGAAATTACTGGTACTTTGAACCTGTTGGAAAAGGAGCTGTTGCAATAGCAAAACCAATAGAGGATAGACCTTTAACTGATGAGGAGATAAAGCAGATAGCAGACCTTGTTGCAAGGTACTGTAAAACAGATGAAAATGGAGAAATAAACATAAAATATGCATCCCCTGAAACAGATTTACTAAAGGAACGTAAAGAAGGTATAATTTTAGGTAAAAAGCCTGAAGAAACAATACTTGAAAGCTGGAGGATATAATGGCTGTTGATTTAGATAATATAAAACCAGATATAACCCACGATGCGACAGGGACTTACTGTCCTATACCGATAACAGAGCTTGCAAAGGTTATGAAACAGGCAAAAAAAGGACAGATAGTTGAGCTTCTTGCCGATGACGAGGGGGCAGTTCAGGATGTTCCTGCATGGTGTGAAACAACAGGAAATGAATTTTTAGGTTATAAAGAGGAAGATGGAGTTTTTGTTTTCTACGTTAAGAAAACACAGGACTAAGGAAGTAAAATGACGAGAATAACAGAAGAAACAAAAGTTTTCCACCTGTTGGAGGAACTTCCAGAAACCGAACCTATAGTAAAAAAGTACTTTTCCTATTTTTACCAGCATAGACTTGAAGATATAGCCCTAAAAAGACTTTCAATAAAGGGGGCCTTTACTGTTCTTGATATTCCGGAAGAAAAACAGAAAGCTTTTTTTGAAGAGATAGAGAAGGTTCTTTCTGAGAAATTTAGGTCAAACACCTATTGAGAGGGAAGATTATGGTTGAAAATTTAAAAACAAAAGAGCATGAAGTAGAAGAGGTTTTAGAAAAAATAAGGCCAGCCTTGGCTGCTGACCACGGGGATATAAAGTTAGTAAAAATAGAGAATAATGATGTTTATCTGGAGCTTCTTGGGGAATGCAGTACATGTCCAGTTCCGGATATTACTATGAAAGATGTAATTATTGTGATGATAAAGCAGATGCTCCCCTGGGTAAAAACTGTTTATATTGGACAGAAAAAATTTGATTTACATCCAAGTATAACAGGGTAAAATGCTTTTAAACGGTGAAACACAGGTTTATGGGATAATAGGTTACCCTGTAAAGCACTCAAAATCCCCAACATTCCAAACAGCAGCATTTGAAGCCTCAGGAATAAATGCTGTATATGTTCCTTTCCACGTCAAACCAGAGGATCTTCAAAAGGCAGTTGAAGGAATAAAAGCCCTTTCTGTAAAAGGGGTTAATGTAACAGTTCCCCACAAAGAAGAAGTTTTGAAATATGTGAATGAATTATCTGAAGAGGTTAGATATATAGGGGCTGCCAATACCCTGAAAAATATAGACGGATACATTAAGGCATACAACACTGACGCCTATGGTTTTATCCGTGGATTAAAAGAGCTTTTATCACAGGCTGGAAAAGAAATTCCAGATTTGTGTTTCCTTGTGATTGGGGCAGGAGGAGCTTCCAGAGCTGTTATTTACGGTCTTATAAAAGAGGGAGCAAAAAAAATATATCTGGCAAACAGAACTCTGAAAAAAGCAGAACAGATAATAAAGGATTTTACAAGTTTAAACAGGTTTGTTAAGGATACAGTGGTTCCTATCCCTATTTCAGATATAGAATCTTATCTGGAAGAAGCTGATGTTATTGTAAATACAACTTCTGTAGGACTTAACGATGAGGATAAGCCTCTTTTTGATTATGAAAAAATTATGAAAAAACATATAATTGTTGATATAATATATAAAAAGACACCTTTGATAAAAGAAGCAGAGAAAAAGGGGTGTCTCTGGCAGGACGGTTTACCTATGCTTCTTTACCAGGGGGCGAGGAGTTTTGAAATATGGACAGGGAAGGAAGCTCCTGTAGATGTGATGAGAAAAATCCTTGAAAAATAAAAAAATCCCCCTTATAAGGGGGCAAAAAAAGGGGAGGAGGTTTTAGGAGAAAACATTGGCGCTGCTCGGGTTTTCTTCCTTCTTAGCTAGTCTATAGTTTATTTCTGTACAAGTGAAATATTTGTGAATAAAAAGGAGCTTCCTGCTGTTTTATAAAGGAAAGATTATCCGCCTATACTTGTCATGACTCTTCTACAGTCGGAAAATGCATAGCCGGACTTTTGTATTTTTGCATTTGATATTTCTTTCTCTATGAGAACTTTCTTTATAAATCTGTCTAAATCTTCCTCTGTTCCGTTTCTGACAACATCTTTTATATCTATCTCATCATCTGTTCTCAGGCATAGTTTTATGTGACCTTCTGCTGTTAATCTAAGTTTAGAACATCCATCACAGAAAGGGTTTGACATAGGGGTTATAAATCCTACCTTTGTTCCAAGTTTAGGTATTTTGTAAACCCTTGCAGCTCCGCTTCCTATTGAGATAGCAGGAATTAATTTTCCATACTTTTCTTCTATCTTTCTTTTTATCTCATCTAAAGGCTGAACAAGGCTGTTGTCCCAGTGTATCTGTTCAGCTCCTATAGGCATCATTTCTATAAATCTAACTTCCACTCCGTACTCTTTCCCAAATTCAACAAAATCTAAAGCTTCATTTTCGTTTAACCCCTTTACAATAACTGCATTTACTTTTATAGGATCAAATCCAAGCTCTTTTGAAACCCTTATCCCTTCAAGGACATCTTCAAGTCTTCCTTTTGTTATTTTAAAAAACAGATCAGGATCTAAGCTGTCTATTGATATATTTAACCTGTCTAAACCGGCTTTTCTTAATTTTTCTGCGTGTTTTGCCAGCGTTATTGCATTTGTCGTTAAAGATATATCATGAATTTCAGGTATTTCCCTTATCATACTGACTAATTTGTCTAACTCAGGTCTTACAAGGGGTTCTCCGCCTGTAATTCTTACCTTTTTGAGTCCGTATTTTGTCATAGCCCTGATAATTTTTGTTATCTCTTCGTACTTCAGTATTTCTTCATGGGGAACAAATTCAGAATTGTCAGGTCTGCAGTAAAAACATTTGAGGTTACATTTATCTGTAACAGAAACCCTGAGGTAGCTTATTTCCATCTTAATCCTCCATGGTTAAATTCTAATATACAAAATCCAATATGACAAAAAAGAAATATCGGTTATAAATATAAAGACCTGTATTTGTATAAACGTTGACATTTATCAAGTTTTATATGAGATTTAAAGATAATTTCAGGAAAATCAAAAACTTAAATGGAACAAATATTGCACATTTAAATATGAAATACCTTTTATAGAGGGAGGGGTTTATTGAAAAAACTGTATTTGCTGGCCCTCCTGGTAATCTTTCTTATAGGAAATGTAAAAAAATCTTACACTGCTGATATATTTTTTGACTATTACGGTGTAAAGGGTGTTTATAACGGTCAGACTGTTTCAAAGGATGAGGAAATATTTTTGACAGTTCCATGTGAGGCTACAGATTTTTTAAAAAACAGTGATTATAATTTTGATCCGAATATCCCCTCCCCTCTGGGAAACAAAACAGGTGTAACTGTAAGGTACGTTTCTTACGAAGGTTCACTGTATCAGGGGGATAAACTTGTATTTAAGTTTGAAAATGTCCGTTTAAGTTCTTCTGTATATAAGTGCTGGCTTGTTTTTCACGAGTATAAAGGAAGGGATACAGACCAAGATGGGGTAGGGGATGAAAATGTTGATCTAAATAACAACGGTTTTCCCTTTGATATACTCACTGTAGCTGAAAGTATCAATAATGTTTCTTCTTCCAGGGAGATAATTTTTAGGGTTAACAGAAAGGTTCCTGCCGGATACGTTATGTTTCTGGCATGTGCAGAAGAAGGGGAGCCTTCTCTTTTAGATAAAACAGGATTTTATATAGATGGGTTTGATACATCTTACAACCCTGTATTTGTTTTGGACAATCTAAATGAAGAAAATCAGATTTACAACAGCTGTTCTTTTAGGGGGGATTTCCGTAAAGGATGTTTGACTGTTCAGGGATATGGATGCTGTGATGATCAGGAAATTCCAGATATATCTGTTGAACTTCCAAGGTGTTTTGTGGATATGGAATGTCAGTTTGGTCTTGGGCAGAAGCCAGCATTGTCTATTATAGATATCCCGGCTTCTTTGGATAATGTTTCCTGTGAAAACTCAAAATCTGGATTAATTAGATGCTTTGAGGCTTCTGGAAATTTCTCCTTTTTAGATGAACCCTCCGGGGATATCCTCCGTTCCCAGAGCTGTACCGATGAAGATGCATCTGGAGGCGGTATATACATAAAGGAAAACCCAGGGATAGATGATTTTATTGTCTTAGGGAAAGACGGCTGGAAAGGGAAACTAAAAATCTGGATGTACGATATAAATGGTTTATATGCGTGTTCAGATAGGCAGGTAGGAAACAAACTTCCCTATAAATCTTTAGATTTCTTAAATAAAAGGGTGTTTCTGGATAATAACGGTAAAAGCTACGGTCCCCGCTCTTTTGGTTATCCAGAAAATAGGATTTACTTAAGAGAAGGTGAGAAATGTTTTTTAGAAGTTGATCTTTTTTCTGTATCTTCCTGTGTTGAAGATAATGAAACTATATGTATAAAAAATGGTTATTGGGAAGATGATCTGTATGTGGGAATAAATAAAGAGTACAGGATGTCTTCTGTCCAGTGGGGGCTAACCCAGGAGCTGGAAATTTTTAAAGATGATGTGAAATACTTTTCTATAAAGTTTGATGAAAAGGCAGAGTGTATAAAAAGGGAATGTTGTTATGACAAAAATAACAGTGGCTATTTCCTTTTCTGGAAACAAAAAGGAAAAGAGGTTTTTGTCCCATATATGCTTAGATTAAGTACATTCAGGATTATTGTTTCAAATAACTCCTGTTTTGATGGGGATATATACGCAAGGGTTTGGGATGAGAAAGGAAGAGTTGCTGAAGATGTGTATATTGGAAAGGTAAAGGCAAACTCTGTAAAGCTTCTTTACGGAAATGATATTTTTTCTAAAGCAAAAAGGGTAAATCCACAACTTGGAAAAGGGACAAGCCCTTTATACTCTGTTATTCTTAATATTGGTGTTCCAAAGAGGGATCTTGAAGTTGCCGCATACGATAACAGGTTCAGCAAAACAAAAAGAATTCCTGCCTATGATCTGTCAGGGGAGGAATGGACTTACAGAAATGTTGATTTTCATGAAGATCCATTTTGAATTTCCTTTAGTACATATTCCCCTATCGGGTTTTCAAATTCTTTCTCTCCTATATGGTAAGCAGTCCACAGGTGAAGACATTTAACCTTAAAGGGTTTATCCCTGAAGTTCCTTATACTTCCAATACCCAGATTTTTATCCAGTAGAACCTTATATGCCTTTGTATTTTCTAAATGTTTAAACTGTTTTTCCAGTATTTCTTTTCTCCTTATAACCTCTTTTTCGTGGAGGCTGACAAAAAAACGAAAAAGGCTTTCATCTTCCTGGATTTTTCTTTCCCATTCTTTTATTTTTCCCTTTTCCTCAAGTCTTGATATTTTTTTATGGAAATCCTTTTCCAGTATCCAGAACCGTGTTGGCTGGGGAATCCATATCTGTTTTTTTTCATCAAAATGTATTATAGGGGTCTTATTTACCTTTAAGTTCATCTTTTCCCATTGCAAATTTTTGTATATCTTATAAAATTTTATGAAATAAGTCTCTGTGGGCAAATATGAAAAGAATTTTTATAGGCAGTTTTATTGAAGATGATACCCTAAAAAGGAACTACCCTCTGATAAAAAAGGAGTTTGGAGGCTGTTTAAAGGGAAGATGGACGCCTTTTGAAAACCTCCACATAACATTTAAGTTTTTAGGGGATACGCAGGAGGAAAAGATAGATCTGATAAAACAGTCCCTCTCTTCTGTGTTGGACAAAGATCAGAATATACATATTATTTTTAAAGGATTTGGAGTTTTTCCAAATATAAACAGGCCAAGGGTGTTTTTTCTGAAGGTTGAGAATCCAGATAAAAAATTAAACCAGTTAAATGAGCTTATACAGGAAAAACTGGAATATCTGGGATATAAGCGGGATTCAAAAGAGTTTATACCCCATATAACACTGAAAAGACCTAAGTTTACTAATGTTGATCAGCTTATCCTCAAAATGAACAACTTTCAGGAAACGGTTTTTGGAGAGGTTTATAGAATAAAGGTAAATGTGATACAAAGCATACTATCCCCTGATGGAGCCAAGTATATTAAAATCTGAATAAGAGTTGTTTACCCGCGGGGGTAGTTCTGCTAACTGCAGGGCTTGAGAAAATACCCTTTGAACCTGATGCGGTTAATACCGACGTAGGGAAGCGGGCTTTGAAATAAAGGCCACCTTTCTACATTAACCGCAGGAAGGTGGCTTTTTTCATATAAAGACAAATTATGGAGGTTTTTAATATGGGTAAATACGCAGTTCCAAGGAGTACAACATACGGCAAAACCCAGATGGATTACGCAAGGGAAGGGATTATAACCCCTGAGATGGAATATGTAGCTAAAAGGGAACAGCTCCCTGTTGAGCTTATAAGGGATGAAGTGGCAAGGGGAAGGATGATTATCCCTGCAAATATACACCACTATAGACTTGAACCTATGGCAATCGGAATAGCGGCTAAATGTAAAGTAAATGCAAATATTGGAAACTCTGCTGTTGTTTCTGATATAGAAGGGGAACTGGAAAAACTGAGGGTAGCTTTAAAGTACGGCGCAGACACAATTATGGATCTTTCTACAGGTGGAAATATTGATGAAATCAGGGAAGCTATTATTGAAAATTCACCTGTTCCTGTTGGAACAGTCCCTATATATCAGGCCCTTCAGGAGGTAAGATCCATAGAGAAACTAACTGAACAGGATATCCTTGATATGATAGAGCATCAGGCCCAGCAAGGGGTTGACTATATGACAATCCACGCAGGGGTCTTAAGGGAGTTTCTTCCTTTAGTAAACCACAGGCTTATGGGGATTGTATCAAGGGGTGGTTCTATAATGGCTGAATGGATGACAATCCACGGAAAGCAAAACCCCCTTTACACAAACTTTGATAAAATCTGTGAAATATTCAAAAAGTATGATGTCTCCTTCTCTTTGGGAGACGGTTTAAGACCTGGATGTATAAATGATGCTTCAGATGAAGCCCAGTTTGCGGAGCTTAAAGTATTAGGAGAACTAACAAAAAAAGCCTGGGAACATGGTGTTCAGGTTATGATTGAGGGACCTGGCCACGTACCAATGGATCAGATAGAAATGAATATTAAAAAAGAGATGGAATTATGCCATGAAGCTCCTTTTTATGTCTTGGGACCCCTTGTTACAGATATAGCCCCTGGATACGATCATATAGCCTCTGCTATAGGGGCGGCTATGGCTGGATGGTATGGGGCATCAATGCTCTGTTATGTTACACCTAAGGAACATCTTGGTCTCCCAAATGCGGAAGATGTTAAACAGGGACTTATAGCTTATAAAATAGCGGCCCATGCAGCTGACCTTGCAAGACACAGACCTGGGGCTAAGGAATGGGATGATGCAATGTCAAAAGCAAGATATGAATTTGACTGGGAGAAGCAGTTTGAACTTGCGATAGACCCTGAAACTGCCAGAAAATACCATGATGAAACGCTACCCCAAGAGGGTTATAAATCTGCCAAGTTCTGTTCCATGTGTGGACCTTCATTCTGTGCTTATAGAATATCCCAGGGTGTTCAGGAAGCAGTATCAGAAAATCCAGAATTTTTGAATATAGAAACACCAAAAGAGTAAACAAAGGGGCATAATGCCCCTTTGTTAAAATTTTTTTATCTGTTTTTACCCCTGTTTCTAAGGCTTTTTTTACCTTTAGTTCTTTCCCCTTTAATTTTATCTGTAGAGATGTTAAATCTGTAAGATATCTCTATGTCTTTTGCAGAAACTTTTCTTACAGCCATTTATTTACCTGCTTTAAAAACGATAAACTCTTTTTCTAAAACAGGGTTTCCCTGGACATCCTCCACAACAACCTTCCAGTTTCCTGTCCATTGGGGAGGAATAGTTTTAAAGCTCCATGTTCTAAATACTGGGTATTTTATGTAAAGGCGAATTCTTGCTACTTCTTCCCCTTTGTAATACCATACGTGGTATATATATGTAGGTGGGTTGTATGCTTTTATCTTTGTCCATAGATACAATCTTTTAATGGTATTTGGTATTTTGTCTCCGAGGTTATCAACAGGCTGTCTATACTCAACACCAGATGTAAGGGCATATTCCAGAACAGAAACCTGGGGCTTTTCTTTTTCATTCCCGTAGGAGATATTTAATGTTAAGGTTAGCATTAAAAAAACTAAAAATCTTTTCATGCCTCCTCCCTTAACTTCTTTTTAGTAAAACAACAACTTCTGCTACAGCTGCCTTTCCTTCCCCTAAATCCCCTAACTTTTCATATGTTTTTCCTTTTATAAAAATCTGGTCTTCATTTATATCTAATATTCTGGCTGTGTTTTGTATGATTTTTTTTCTGTAAGGAAGAAGTTTAGGTTTTTGCAGAATAATATAACTGTCTATATTAACAATTTCAAAACCTCTATTTTTTACAATACGGTGGGCTTCTTTAAGGAATATACTGCTGTCTGCCCCCTTCCATTTTTCCTGATTGTCAGGAAAGAGCTGTCCTATATCTCCATATCCAATAGCCCCAAGGAGTGCATCAGTTAAAGCGTGGAAGAATATATCACCATCTGAATGGGCAACCCATCCCTTCTCGTAGGGAATTTCTACACCCCCTATAATAAGCTTTTTACCTTCTTCTAAGCGGTGGATATCAAATCCAAGACCAATTCTTATATCCATCTATTTCCAGCCAAGTTTGTCTCTTAAAATATCAAAGTAATTCTTATCTGGAGTTCTTACAAGATAGGTATAATAAGGAGACTGTTTTACAATAATCTTATCGCCGTATTGAAGCTGGGTTCCTTCCTGACCGTCCAGGGTTAACCACGCATCTTTCTCCTTTGCAACCATTTCTATGGTTATAGGTTCATAAGGGGGAAGCATCAAAGGTCTGTCTGTAAGTGTATGGGGGCATATAGGAACTATAAGAAAGTTTTCCATCATAGGGTAAACAATAGGACCCCCTGCAGAAAGGGCGTATCCTGTTGACCCTGTAGGGGTTGATATAATTATTCCATCTCCATTATATGTTGTGATATATCTATCCCCTACATAAACAGCAACATCAACAATCCTTGCAAGGATTGCTTTATTTACAACAACATCATTTAAAACATCAGCTTTTAATATCTCTTTACCGTCCCTTACAAGTGTTGCCCTTAGCATCATTCTTCTGGAGATACAAAGGGGCTTTGATAAAATTTCTGCTAAAATGTCAAAAGCTTCATCTTCATTAACTTCTGTAAGGAAACCAAGTCTTCCCAGATTAATACCGAGGATAGGAACGCCGTGCTTTGCAACTCTTCTGGCGGTTATAAGTAGAGAGCCGTCTCCTCCTACCACCAGCAAAAGATCTGTATCCTTTATGTTTTCATCATGTTCTAAATCTATGAGATTTTCAAAAATTTCAGATTTTATAGCGTAGCTGTTTAACCAATTTTTTAATCTTTGGGAAAAAGCTCTGGCTTCTTCACTTGCCTTTGTAAAAATATTTACTGTTTTAAAAAGGGGGTATAGTTTAGTCTGCATTTATATTCCCTCTGGTATTAAAATTTTATACGGACTAGAAATATATGCGAAGTAACCTCTTTATGAAAGGGGGCTTTAAGCCCCTTACCCTTCAAGATAATACTTTGTCCATTCTGGATACAGCGGATAGGAGGAACATAAGGATAGAACATCTTCCTTTACTTCCTGGATAATCTTCTCATTATCAAGATTTTTAAGAACTTTCACAATATTTTTGGCTATTCTTCTCATGTCATTTTCCTTCATTCCCCTTGTTGTAAGGGCAGCTGTTCCAAGCCTTATACCGGAGGTTACCATTGGTTTTTCAGGGTCAAAAGGAATTGCGTTTTTGTTTACTGTTATATTTGCTTTTCCAAGGGCTTCCTCTGCCTGATTTCCTTTTACATTTAAAGGTCTTAAATCAACAAGGACAATATGGGAATCTGTTCCCCCTGAAACTATTCTAAGCCCTTCAGCTTTTAGCTCTTCTGCAAGGGCCTGTGCATTTCTTACAGTCTGTATCGCATATTCCCTGAATTGTGGGGTCATTGCCTCTTTAAATGCAACAGCTTTTGCAGCTATAACGTGCATTAAAGGACCGCCCTGAAGTCTTGGGAATACCCATTTGTCTATATCTTTTGCATATTCATCTTTACATAGAATAAAACCGCCCCTTGGGCCCCTTAAGGTTTTGTGGGTTGTTGATGTTACAAAATCTGCATATGGAACAGGTGATGGATATGCTCCCCCTGCAATAAGACCTGCATAATGGGCCATATCAACCATTAAAAGGGCTCCAACCTCATCGGCAATCTCTTTAAATCTTTCCCAGTCTATAACCCTTGAGTAGGCAGAGGCCCCTGCAACGATCATTTTAGGTTTGTGTTCCTTTGCCAGCCTGTAAACTTCGTCATAATCTATAAGCTCTGTTTCTGGATTAACCCCGTACTGGACAGCATTAAAAACAATACCTGATAGATTTACTTTTGCACCGTGGGTAAGGTGTCCCCCATGGGCAAGGCTCATTCCCATTATTGTGTCTCCAGCTTTAAGCTGTGAAAAATATACAGCCTGATTTGCCTGGGAACCTGAATGGGGCTGGACATTTGCATGTTCTGCATTAAAGATCTCTTTAACTCTTTTTATGGCAAGATCCTCTGCTATATCTACATACTCACACCCACCGTAGTATCTCTTGTGGGGAAGTCCTTCAGCATACTTGTTTGTTAGGACTGACCCTTGTGCTTCCATAACAGCGTAAGAGGTGTAGTTTTCCGAAGCAATCATCTCAAGGTGTTCCTGCTGTCTTCTAAACTCTTTAGAAATGGCATCAAAAATTTCTGGATCCTGTTTTTTTAAATGTTCTAACAACTATTCAAACCTCCTTTAGCAGAAATTTTTTTCCTCAATTTCTTTAATAATGTTTACCCTTTTTTCATGTCTTCCACCTTCAAAATCTGTGGAGAAAAACTCATCCACTATCCCAAGGGCTACATCTATTCCTAAAACCCTTGCTCCAAATGCCAGTATATTTGCATCATTATGTTTCCTTGCCATTCTTGCCATATACTCATTTGTACACAAAGCTGCCCTGATGCCTTTAACCTTATTTGCAGCTATGGATATTCCTATTCCAGTTCCACAGATAACTATCCCCCTATCGGCTTCCCCGGAAGCAACAGCATTTGCAACAGCTTCCCCAAAAACGGGATAATCAACCCTTTCTTCTGAGTATGTTCCTTTATCTATAACGTGGAAGCCTTTTTCTTCAAGGTGCTTTTTTACTATCTCTTTATATTGAAAACCGGCATGATCTGAGCCTATAGCTATTTTCACGGAAATTTCCTCCTTTAAAATGTTAAACTTAATTACAAAATATTATACATTTAAGGGAGGTTCTCTTATGAATAACATTAGAAAAAAATTAGTAGGGACAATTTTGTCTTCAGCTGTTTTATTTTCCTTTTCATGTGCTGAGAAAAATGTAAAAAGTGGGGAGGTAAACACAAAAAGTCCAAAATCCGGCTGGGAACAGTGTTTATATCCGGAAACTGTAACAAAGGATGAGGTTTACAACACCCTAAAACCTTTTTTAAAAGGTCATAAAGTTTTAGATGTAAGAAAATCCCCTATGCCCGGGATATACGAAGTTGTTCTTGTCCATGGAGAAAAAATCATTCCGATATATATAGACTGTAATCTTGAGCACTTTTTCTTTGGAAGGGTTTTAAATATAAAAACTAATCAAAATCTTATAGAAAAAACAATAAATGAGTATGCAGATAAAACGTTAGATGCAAAGAAAAGAATTCTGGCAGAGAGATTAGGAAAAGAAAAAGCTGAAAAGCTTGTTAAAATACTTGGTGAAAAGGGTTTAAAAAATATACAGTTTATAAATCCAGAGGAGATACCTAAAGACCACAATGTTACATTGGGAAATCCAGATGGAAAGGTTCAGCTTTATTCTATAGAGGAGCCTGAATGTACCCACTGTGCAGAATTTGCACCGATAATAGAAAAGGTTTTAAAGAAGTATAAAGATGTAAGGCTTGATATTATCCTGATCCCGTGGAGTATGCATCCAGATGGTGCTAAGGTCATAGAAAGGGTCATATGTGAGAAAGATCCAAAGAAAAAGGTTGAAATTCTGGAAGAGGCCTTTAAAGCAACCAGGGAAAATGATAAGGAGACAATCAAAAAGCTTGGAAAGGAATGTAAGTTTGGTAATGTGATAGGACAGAGAAACTGGATATTCTTCAAAAGAAATAAAATAAAAATGACACCTGCACTGATACTTCCTAATGGGGTTGTTATAACAGACAGGGAAATACTAAAGGATGAGAAAAAGGTTGAGGAAATTATAAAAACTGTTGTTTCATAAGTTTTTCACATGCAAAAAGTTTAAATTTAGGTAATGATAATAAAAATTTAAGGAGGACATAATGTTAAAGAAAAAACTTTTGGCGGGGGTGCTTGCAACATCTGTGGCTTTATCAGGGGCTTATGCTTCTGAAAATAATCAAAAATGTGTCCCTCTTAAAGAGTTTACTGTTGAAAAGGCTTCAACTCTCCTGAAAAACTTCTTAAAGGGGGGAGTAAAGGTTGTTGATGTTACAAAATCACCTATAGATACCCTTTATGAAGTAGATGTTGAGGTAAATGGAAGAAGATTTCCTGTTTATGTTGACTGCACACTGAACTATCTCGTAATGGGAAGAATTATTGATATAGAATCCCAGAAAGATTTAACAAAACAAAAAGCAGATGAGCTAACAAAAAAAGCTATAGAGGAAAGAACAAAAAAACTTGAAGAGATGATCGGTAAAGAAAGGATTGAAAAGCTCAGAGAAGCTTTAGGACCAAGGGCAGCAGATATAAAGGTAGCTGATTTAAATGCTGTTAAGGATCTAGACCCTGCAGGTATTGTTACAATTGGAGATCCAAATGCAAAGTACACAATATATGTAATTGATGATCCTGAATGTCCATTCTGTGCGAAACTTGATGAGGAAATTAAAAAGATACTGGAAAAAAGAAAGGATGTTAACTTTAAAATTATCCTGTTCCCGCTGTCATTCCACAAACATGCAGCAGGTATAACAAGAAATATTGTCTGTACTGACGATCCAAAGAAAAAGGTTGAGATTTTAGAAAAATCTTTTGAAGCTGTAAGAAAAAGGGATGTTAAGAAATTAGAAGAACTTGAAATGAAAGATAGCTGTGAAAAAAGAGACGTTAGACTTATTATTTCCCAGAATTACAAATTTGCCCAGAGTGCTGGGGTAAGGGGAACACCAGCCCTTATATTCCCTAAAGGTATAGTTGTTGGTGGATACATACCTGCTGAAACTATTGAAAAAATACTTGATGCATTAACAAAGTAAAATAAGGAGGGCAGGGGTGGCATCTTTTGATAAAAAATCCCCTGTCCTTTCTGTAAAGGATCTGCAGGTATCTTTTCATATAGAAAATAAAACAATAAAGGCATTAAAAGGTATCTCCTTTGATCTGTATAAAAGGGAGATTGTTGCCTTAGTTGGGGAATCAGGTTCAGGGAAAAGTGTAACCTGCTATTCAATCCTAAAGCTTCTCCCTAAATATGCCTCATTTTCTGGTAAGATCTCACTTCAGTCTGAAAAAATCTCTGTAGATAACATCCTTTCCTCAGATGATAATCTTTTAAGGAAGATTAGGGGAAATATAATATCTATGGTTTTTCAAGAACCTTCTGCAGTATTAAATCCACTTCTCACGATAGGAGACCAGATAGTTGAAACCATCTTAGCCCATCAAAATATCCCTTATGAAGAAGCCCAAAAGAAAGCATTGGAGGCGATGAAAAAAGCCCATATCCCTGAGCCAGAAAAGAGGTTTTATCAATATCCCCACGAACTTTCAGGGGGTTTAAAACAGAGGGTTGTCATAGCCATAGCAGTTGCAAACAATGCAGAGGTACTTTTGGCAGATGAACCAACTACAGCTTTAGATGTTACAGTTTCTGCCCAGATATTAAAGCTGTTTAAGTCTTTAAAGGAAAACCTTGGAATATCTATCCTTCTCATAACCCATGATCTTGGGGTTGTGGCTGAAATAGCAGATAGGGTTTTAGTCATATACAAAGGGGAAATTGTTGAAGAAGGGGATGTGTTTGATATTTTTGATAATCCAAAGCACCCATACACCAGAAAGCTACTGGACTCAAGACCTAAAATTTCAGATATTATTTAAAAACAAAAAGGCATAAAAAATATGTACAGATACATAACAGATTTACAGGAAGCTGTAGAAAGTCTTTCATTTTTTGGGGAAGATAAATTTGTATATCTGGATACAGAAGTTGCTGTAAAAAGTTTTGAAGATATAGATTTTCACAATGATAAAATCAGACTGATCCAGATAGGAAATAACAGTGTTATTTTTTTATACGATATGTTTTCCATTCCTGAATTTTCAGAACATCTTAAAGATTTCTTAGAGGAAAAGGGGATTGTTGGGCACAATCTTAAGTTTGATATAAAGTTCCTAAAATCAAACTTCGGTATATTTCCAGAAATTGTTTTTGATACTATGATTGCTTCACAGCTTCTTTCAGAGGATCCCCAAAAGGAAAGGCATTCCCTTTCTGCTGTCACATACCGTCTTGTAAATAACAGACTTGATAAAACCCAGCAAAAATCAGCCTGGGGTCTTGAAAAACTATCCCAGGAACAGCTGGAGTACGCTGCCAGGGATATTTTGACTTTAAGGGATATTTATCCCCTTCTCAGGGAAAAACTGAACAGCATCACATCTCCCCACAAAGCAACTGGAAAGATACATAAAATATTTGGCCTTGACAATGCCACAGCTGCCGTAGAGATGGGATTTGTTCCATTTCTTGCTTTGATGGAACTTGTAGGCATCCCTGTAGATGAGGAAAAATTAAAAGAGCTTTATAGGGAAAAATCCTCCCATTATCAAAAAAGCTATATTGAATTTGTAAGAAGATACGGAATAGACCCCTTTTCCCCTCAAAAGGTATCCTACTGGATAACAAATAAATTAGGCTTAAAACTGCCTAAGACAAAAAAGGGTTCCCTTTCTTCCCAGGACAGTGCCTTAAAACCCTACATAGAAAGAAAGGAGATAAAGGATCTATTAGATATAAGAAAGGAAAAGAAACTTTTAGATAAACTTAAGGAACTTAAGGAGCATACAAAAAACGGCAGAATTTACGGGGAATTTAAGCAAATTGGCGCTCCAACAGGAAGAATGTCTTCATTTAAGCCAAATCTTCAAAATATCCCCAGGGAATTGAGATTTTTATTTAAAGCCCCTGAGGGAAAAAAGCTTATTGTGGCAGATTACTCACAGATAGAGCTTAGAATAGCTGCAGAGTACGTAAATGAAGAAACTATGATAAAAGCTTTTAAGGATGGAAAAGATCTCCACAGATACACAGCTTCCCTTATTTTAGGGAAGGATTATGAAAAAATAACAAAAGAAGAAAGGCAGATGGCCAAGGCGATCAATTTTGGACTTATATACGGTATATCTCCAAAATCTTTGATGGAATACGCCAGGAGCAACTATGAAATAGATATATCTTTAAAAGATGCCCAGATGTTCTACCAGAGATTTTTTGAGGTTTACGAGGGATTTAAACAGTGGCACGAAAAGGTAAAGCAGGAGCTTGAAAAACACAGAAAACTTGTTGTTTATTCCCTACTCGGCAGAAAAATGGTTGTTAGCCGTTTTACAGATGCTGTGAATTACCCTATACAGGCTACAGGAAGTGATATCCTTAAAATGGCTGTTGTATTTTTTGGAAGATTTACAAGGGGAGATAACGCCTATATTGTAAATCTTGTTCATGATGAGATTCTGGTTGAAGCCAATGAGGAGAAGGTAAATGAAACAGCAGAAATACTGGCTAAAAGTATGAAAAATGCAGGGGAGATACTGTTAAAAAAAGTTCCTGTAGAGTATGAGATACAGATTGTAAACCACTGGGGAGAAAAGTAAAAATCTGTTTTTAACGTATCCTGACCTTTTCAGCTCTGTCTTAAGTTGTAAAAAATATGATTTATAATTATTTGGAACAAAACTAAAACAGAGTGGAGGATATTTTGAAATCCTTAACAGGAAATGAGATTAGAGAAAGTTTCTTAAAATATTTTGAAGAAAAGGGACATACAAGGGTAAAGTCTGCCTCAATTATTCCTGAAACAGATCCTACCCTACTTTTTGTAAACGCAGGTATGGTTCCCTTTAAAAATGTTTTTCTTGGTCTTGAAAAAAGACCTTACAAAAGGGCAACCTCCTGTCAGAAGGTTTTTAGAGTTTCTGGAAAACATAACGACCTTGACAATGTAGGATATACACCAAGACATCATACCTTTTTTGAAATGCTTGGGAATTTTTCATTTGGGGATTACTT
>CAZHWB010000029.1:0-14361 GCA_964536105.1 uncultured Aquificales bacterium
ACTCCATCTTTAAAGTTCTTCTTCCTGCTCAAGTTTTTGTATTATCTCTTCATATATCTTCAAGCTCTCCAGAGCATCTTCCTCACTCATTTTTGTCATTGCATAGCCAACATGTATAAGAACATAATCCCCTACTTCAACAGGCTCAGGCATAAGGTCTAATGAAACTTTTCTTTTTACTCCCATTGTGTCAACTACTGCAAAGTTATCCGGCAGTATCTCAACTATTTTTGAAGGTATTGAAAGGCACATTTTTTCCTCCTTTTAACCAAATATTCCTCCAAATGCTATGTTTTGATTGTCCATTGGAAGAGTTTTGTTTATATACAGATTGTGCTTTGAAAATGAACCTATTAACTTTCCTGCAAGCATTGGATTTACAAAAAAGTCCCCTGCTAAAACTATGTTGTCTATCTTTAGTTTTGAGTAAATGGTTGCCACCTGATTTATAAACCAGTTTCCCAGCTCATCAAAAACAGAAAAAGCAAGCATATTTTTTTCTGCCCCTGCAAGCTTATACGAAACAATACTTTGAACCATCTTAACCCAGTCTAAATAAAATATCCCATTATCTTCTTCAAGTATAAAATCTACCCTAACCCCTTTTCTGCCTTTGAAATCTAGGGCTTCTTTTTGTAGATACTGCATAGGTTCATCTTTAAAGGATATATCTTCGTAAGAAAATACCTCAAGTAAAACTGCCACTGCATTTAAAATATCTGTTAGATTTTTTGTTTCTCCCTGAAAAGTTGTTGTATCAAATGTGTTTATCTTTTCATAAAGACTGCTGAATTTTGATGAGAAGTTTTTTATAAGTTTTTGTCCTTCTTCTGAAGAGTTTTTGATTGTTTCAAGTATGTATTTTAAGGTCTGGTAGGGATTTTCAAATTTTTTAACTGGTTTTATAAAAATGGCAGGTTTTAGTTTTCCTTTTTCCGTTTTTATTGCAATAAGATTGTTTTCTGACTTTGTGGAAAAGTATATCCCTGTTATGCTTTTGTTAAACAGGCTGTGTTCTGCAATCACCGAGTATATAGCCCCTTCATAATCTTTGAAGACTTTTGTTTCTTTATATGGAATGTCTATCTCTGGAATAGCTGTATTTTCCAGAACTTTTAATGTGTTTATCTGGTCTGTGAAATCCTTTAGCTGGTGGAGAATTCTTTCTGTTTTGTCTATTAGATAATCTCCTCCGATGTCTAAAACTGCGTAGTTTTTGGTTATAGAGAGGTTTCCAGTTGGTTTTGAGCTTATAATTGTCGGCAGTATACCTTTTTCACCTTCTTTTATAAGGATATGTTTGTCTATAACTAGAGCCTGAATGTCTTTCTGGGGATTAACAACAGGAAGGTCTGCATTTAGCTGAAAGTCTGTAATATCCTCAGGAAATTCTTCCTCTATGAAGATGTAGTCTATCCCTTCATTTTGAAGGTGGTAGGAAAGAAGAAGTAAAACAGGGTCATCTGGAAGTTTTACCTTTAAAAAGTTCAACTTTCCTGATGCAAGCTCTTTTTCTTTAAAATTATCAGAGGGTTTCACCATCAAAACTGGTTTTTCCTGGGAAGCCAGAGTTTTTATTTCTTTTTCTGACAAAACAAGGTAGTCTGAAAGTTTAGAAAAGTTTGTGAACATTACAGTCAGGGGTTTTCTTTTTAAGAAAGTTCTTACTTTTTCTATATTTTCCTGGTTTATAAGACCTACAAGCCTTACCCCGTTTCCTGTGTAAACCTTCAGAAGATTTGATTTTTTTATAACCCCTACAGCTGTGTTAAAAGCTCCAACTGTTTTTTCACTATCAAAACCGTATCTTTCATTTTCACCTTTTTTTAGATATATAGGAGTAGAGCATTTATGACAGGAGGTAAGGGGATATTTGTATCTAAAACTGTTTTTGTCTTCATATTCTTTCTGGCAGTCTTCACACATCTGGAAAAATTTGAAAACTGTGTTTTCCCTTTTAAAAGGATAATCATAAATGTAAGAATACTGATTTCCGCAAAAACTACAGGATATAAACGGATAATAAAAACGTCTGTTTTTACTGTCTAATAGTTCCTTTGTGCAGGTTGGACAGGGGGATAAATTTTGAGGGATGACGTTTATATCATTTTTGATATAAAACCCTTTTTCAAGGTCAAAGGGAAGCTCATAAACTACCTGGGTTTGGGCATCTTCCATAAAAATTGAGTAGGGGAGTACTTTACCAAGTTCATCTGCAAATTTTTGTATATCCTCAAGTTCTCCAGAGGCTAAAATTTCCACATTGTCTTTTTTCCTCTCTAAAAGGCCGTTTATGTTGTGTTTGTCTGCAATCTTTTTTATAAGCTCAAAAACAGCTTCATTTCCCTTTTTAAATCCAAAGGATATTCTCAAAATAAGCTCATTTTTTGTCATTTCCCTATCCTCTTATTTGAGAGCTTGCCGTTGTAGGAACCAAAATGCTTTAAAACTATCTCTTCCAAAGAAGAGTTATTTATTTTTTCATACTTTACCCCTATCCTTTCAAGCTCTTTTAAAACCTGATAAACAGCGGTTTTAAATCCTTTATCTTCTAACTCTTTAGTAAGGCCTATCTCTGAGGCATCTATAAGTTTTGGGACAACCCCGATAACAACAGTGTCTGCCATTTTTCCTGTTAAAGGTGTAAGCTCTATCATCTGAAGAACTTCAACTTCATGGGCTGTTTGATGGTATGATGCAAGTCCAGAAAGCTCTTCAGGTGTTAGCCTGTAAACAGAGCCGGGTGTATCCTTTATAGATATGGTATCTACCAAAATAATATGGTCATATTCATGCAGATAACTCATAAGTCCAAATCCAAGGGTTCCAGCATCAATAAGGTCAACCTCAGGCTCAAACTGGTAGTTTTCCTGAAGATACTTTACAACGAAAACCCCAATACCTTCATCTTTAAACAAAATATTGCCAACACCTACTACACCTATTTTTTTCATCTTTTCTCCAGAAAATTTTTTGAAAAGAGGGGCAGGAAAGCCCCTTTGATTGTTTATTTTTGAACTTTTTTAAATTTGTATCCACCAAACACAATAGCCATATCCCCTTCACGCCAGAATATAGTTCTCCACACCTGATAGTAAATATGGAATGCAACCCAGGCTATAATTATCCACATTGTAAAGTGGTGCCACCATCTAACCCCTGCATGTCCACCTAAAAGCCAGCCAACCCAATCTGTCATAAGATGAAGGAGCGTCGGCCACCAGGAGCCTATTGCTGACAGTCCACTTTCAAGCCCCTGAACATACATATAAAATCCTGTCAGGAGCATCCACACAAGGAGAAGATGCAAAATAGTAAAGTAAACGGCATTAAAGCTGTCTAGATGGGAAGAATCAAATTTTTTCCTTCTGTTTAATGTTATTAGATTTAGAAAAACCTCAAAAAACTCAACTATGTTTTGTTTTGTTGGGATTATTTTCTTGTAAACCTTTTCAAATCTACTTGCAACATATAGATAAAATATAGCAATAGCTACAACATCAAGTAATAAAGCTGCAAAAAAATGGATAAGTCTGTTGTAAGCCATTACATATTTATAGGCAGCAGGCTCAGATATTAATGTCTGGTAATAAGGGTGGGCTATGTAAAATCCAGTTATTACCGCCGCCAGAATAGAAAAGGCATTTATCCAGTGGAAAATTCTCATGGTTGTAGTCATTCTTTTTACTTTCTGGTACATGGCTAAACCCTCCTTTTTATATAGCACAAGCTCCACCTACAGGCTCTACCTTATAAACCCCAAGTTCCCTTCCTTTTGTATCTATCACGTGAACTGCACAGGCTATACATGGGTCAAATGAGTGGATAGTCCTTAAAATTTCTAGAGGCTGGTCTGGGTTAGAAAGGGTTGTTCCTATCAGTGAGGCTTCATAAGCTCCCATTCTGTTTTTGTAGTCCCTTGGTGCACCATTCCACGTAGATGGAACAACAGCCTGATAATTTTCTACTTTTCCGTCTTTAATTCTTATCCAGTGTCCAAGAGCTCCCCTTGGGGCTTCTGTAAGTCCGTACCCTTTAAGCTCTTTTCCTTTTGTGAGCTTTTCAAAATCAAACTCTGTCCACGTGCTTAAATCTCCTGAAGCAACATTTTTAGAAAGTTCAGTTAGCCATTCTTTCATTACATCAACCATTAAAGCTGTTTCTATGGCTCTACCTGCTGTTCTTCCAACAGTTGAGAATAAAACTTCAACAGGAAGATTTCCAGATTTTAAAAGCCAGTCTACATAATGTTTTATTCTTTCATCTCCCCTTGCATATCCTACAATCATCCTTGCAAGAGGACCAACTTCTACCCTTTTGTCATCGTATATTGGGGATTTTATCCATGAGTATTTTCCTTTAGGGTCTAATGTTCCATCTTCCTTAAATCCTGTATATTTAGGATTTGTCTGCCCTTCAAATGGGTGCAGAGGCTTATCTGTTCCTTTGTATTCGTACCAGCTGTGGGTTACATCTTCTGTAACTTTAGACTGGTCAACATCATAAACAGTTGATAAGTCCATGTTCAGCACAAGTCCGTTAGGGAACAGTAGTTTTCCTTTATACCATGGATTGTCGTCCATTCTAAAATCACCATAAGCCATATAGTTCCCAAGGCCTCTTCCTATTCCTTTTAAGGCTTCATCAGCATAAACAGCACCTGCCATTAAAAGGTCTGGCAGATATGCCCTGTATATAAACTCCCTTGAAAGTCCCAGCAGGTCTCCAAACTGCCCAAGTCTTGCAGGGTTTTGAATATCCTGAACACACGTAACACCACCAACAACTAAGGATTGAGGGTGTGGATTTTTACCTCCAAATATTGCCATCAGCTTGGCCATTTCCCTCTGTATCTGAAGGGCGTCAAGGTAGTGGGAAACAGCCACAAGGTTTTGCTCAGGGGTTAGCTTATAAGATTTATTTCCCCAGTAAGCATTTGCAAAAGGTCCAAGCCTTCCAGCCTTTACAAACTTCTTAAGTCTTTCCTGAACAGCCCTAAACTCACCTTCCCCGGCATTCCAGGGCTGTATAGTCTCCCCTGTGATAGGGTCTTTAAGCATATTTGCCCATTTTTTTGCTTCCTGAGCTGCTTTTGCAGGGTCTGCCTTTAAAGCAGATACAACATCTACCCAGTCAAGGGCGTGAAGATGATAAAAGTGGACAACGTGGTCGTGTATGTATAAAGAACCCTGTATTAGATTTCTAACAAGTCTTGCATTCTTAGGAGGAACAACCCCTAAAGCATGCTCAACAGTTTGTGTTGATGTATAGTAGTGTGTTCCTGTACATACACCGCAAATTCTCATGGCAAGAAGAGGTACATCCCTTGGGTCTCTACCTTTCATAATAATCTCTATCCCACGCCACATAGTAGAAGAGCTGTAAGCATCTACAATAGTATTGTTTTCATCTAAAATAGCCTCTATTCTTAAGTGGCCTTCAATTCTTGTAATAGGGTCTACAACTACATGTTTACCCATATCTTAAACCTCCTTATTGTTCTTCTTTTGGTGGTTCTTCTCTTTTTCCTGCAATGGCACTTGCTACAGCATGCACTCCTATTCCTATTGCTGTAGCTGTTAATATTCCAAGACCTATTTCATCTACAGTTGCTTCAACACCATTTAATCCTGGTGGTTTTATATCGCTGTCTGCTAAAGGCCTTTCTGTTGCGTATTTGTCCCAAAAACCAGGCTCTGAACAGCCTATACAACCTCTTCCTACTCCAATAGGCCAGTTTGTTCCCTCGTTGTATCTGACTATAGAACAGTTATTAAATGTAAATGGTCCTTTACAGCCCATTTTGTATAAACAGAAGTTGTTTTTAGCCCCTTCATCTCCCCATTCCTCAACAAATTCTCCAGCATCAAAGTGGGCTCTTCTTTCACAGTTATCATGAATTCTGTATCCAAAGGCAAATTTTGGTCTTAAAAGGCTGTCCAGCTCTGGAAGCTCCCCTGTAAGAATATAATGGATAACTACACCTGTTATGTTTGCAGGGTTTGCAGGACAGGCAGGTATGTTAACAATAGGCTTTCCTTTTACTATGTCCATTACCCCAACGGCACCTGTTGGATTTGGATAAGCTGCAGGAACTCCTCCAAAAGCAGCACAGGAACCAACAGCTATAACCGCCGCTGAATGCTCTGCAAGGTGTTTAACGTGTTCAACCCCTGTTTTTGCGTGTCTTCCTATTGTAAATGCCTCTGGCATTCCTACAGGTATAGAACCTTCCACAAAAAGAAGGTATTTCCCATCAAAATCTTTTACAGCCTTTTCAAGATTTGCCTCAGCCTGGTCTCCAGCAGCTGCCATAATAACCTCGTGGTACTCTACAGAAAGATAGTCCAGTATAAGCTCATCTACAGTAGGAGAAGCACTCCTTAGTAAAGCCTCTGTGTTTCCTGCGCAGTCTTGAATATTAATCCAGATGATAGGAACCCTATCCATCACTTCTGCAGCCTGTGCCACAAGAGGCTCAAAAGACGGTGGAAGCATTAACATAGCAGTTGTTGCAGAAACCCATTTTAAAAAGTCCCTTCTTGTAAGCTCCCAGGTTTCAAGTAGTTCTTCAAACTTAATTTCTGCTTCCCGGACAGGCTCTTGGCTCTTTAGCTCCTGAAGTCTCTTTTCCATTTTCTTGTAAAGCCTGTCGTAGTAGTCCTTTCCTCTGTTTGTGTTGATATAGTTTGTGGGCTTTGTAAAAAGCTCCCTTAGATGTTCCCTGTCAAAGAACTGCATTTTGACCCTCCTATTTAAATGAACGATCATTCATTATTTTTAGAATGAATGATTTACATCATAATGTCAAGTCAATGGGTGGTGCATACAGAACACACATCAAAACTCCTGAGAACTATCTGGGCTAAAAGATCACTTCTGAGGCCTTTTATAGCCTTTTCAGCTGGGGAGAGGTATTTTTCACATCTTGGTCCAAGGTTCCAGGTGGAAGGGGTGATGATGTTGTACTTATGGATTTTTCCCTCTTTGACTTTTATTTGATGGATAAGGGAACCCCTTGCAGCTTCACAAAATCCAAAGGCTTCCCCTTCTATTTTCTTTATATCCACAGGGGGTTTTATCCAGGAAGGTTCTTTTAGATTTATCTCCTTTAATCGGCTTTTTACTATTAAAAGCATCTTTAATATTTCATCAATCCTTGCCCACACCCTGACCATATAACTGTCTTTGTATTTTTTAACCAGATTTAAAAAAAGTCTGTCGTTGTTGTTTATCCTTCTTGCAAGGGGGCTTGTTTCGTAAGGAAGGCCGTCATATCTGACAGCTTTTGCCCAGGAATAACGGTTTTTATCAAAAGAAAACCCTGTTTCTGTTAAAAATGAATAGCTGTCAACCTCTTTTACCCTGGATATTTCAAAATCCCTTCTCTTTCTTTTTGTTGCTCCCTTTTTTACTTCAGGGGATATATCACACACAGTTAAAAATCTGTGGTAAGCTTTACCAAGTCTGTGAAGGTTGTGTTTAAGGCAAAGCTGTAAAAAATTTTTCAGGTCTGAATTTTTTGAATTTATAAAAAACTCCTCATCTGTTTCTATAGAAAGATAATCATCTATAGGCATTCCTATAATATTTTTCTCAAAAAATAATAAAAGACTGTCTGCTATACTTTCTGCTTCAACAAGTTCAAATGTTGTGGGATCACTCACAACACCACCAACAACAGAATAGGAAGTATGGGGCCACTGTCCCCCTAAAATAGCTATGATTTTTACAATTTTTGAGCTTGCCTCTACCCCCTTTTGCCACTGGATACCTTTTATAGGCTGGTACTTTCTGAGTTTTGGATTTCTTTCCAGTTTTAAAAAATCAGGAAAAACAAACATATAAAACCATCTTAGATGGTTCTGGATTATTTCGCTGGCAAGGGTTATATCCCGAATTGCCTCAGCCTTTTTTGGAACTTCAAGTTTATAGCCTGCATTTTCATACAGATTTTCAAGGGTTCTTGATGTTGCTATAAGGTGGGCATGTCCACAAATTCCACATATACGGGGATTTATAACAAGGGCATCTAAAGGGGGTTTCCCCTCAAGTATATACTCAAAACCTCTAAAATTAGGGGCAATGATAAAAACATCTTTTATAACCCCATTTTCCCATATAAGTTTTAACTCTATCTCCCCTTCTACCCTGTTTAAAACCTGTCTGGTAATTTTTGGCAAGTTAACGCTCCTGTTAAAAACTCCTATACAAAATATACACTCCTATTCCCGCCAGGAAAAATATGTACCCAAATATATGAAACTTTAGAAGAAATTTTCCTGTTTGCCGATACCTTCTTGCATACATCCGAAATGCTATTAGATTTGCAAGGGAACCTATTATATTTCCAAATCCACCTACAGAAACCCCCCACAGCAGGTCTTTCCAGTGATTGGTAAAATCAGCAAGAAAAAGCGTAGCAGGAACATTGCTGATTATCTGGCTTAAAAATGCCGAGTATATAAAAACCTCAAATGGATTATGAAAATGGATTGAAAAAGCATAATCAATATTATCTGTAAATCCAAAGAAAAAGAAAAATGTTCCAATAAGAAAGTAATCTATCTTCAGAAATTCTTTATTACTGAAAAACAGAAAAACCAGAAGCAAAAAACCTATCCATAAAGGTAAAAATCCCAGAACAGCAATAACAAAAACAATAAAAAGAAAGGCATAAATATAACCTTTTTTATCAAAGCTACTTTTTCCTAAGGAAGGTTTTACAGCGGGATATTTTGGAGTAAAGACAAGGAGGAGAAACATACTTACCGCAAAAAGCGGGAAAATCTCCTTTATGAAATCTAAAAAATGAACATCATAATGAAAATATATAAAAATGTTCTGGGGGTTTCCAAAAGGACTTAAAGATGAACCTCCGTTTGAGGCTATAGCTTCAAGAATAACAACTTTTTCTACATCTGGAAGTTTCATTGCAAGGGTTAAAGGAAGTACAACCATCAGGGAAACATCATTTGTTATGAACATAGAAAGAAAAGCCGTCAGAAAAACAAGTTTTAAAGCCGGATATTTCCCTTTTTCAAAAAAGGATGCAATAAAAGACAAAAATCCGCTTTTTTCAAGACTTTTGATTAAGGATAAAAATACAAAAAGTGTAAATAAAACCTCAAAATCATCAGATGTATATCTGGGAACCCTCCACAGGACAGCAGATGATAAAAGAAAACCAAAAAGGGAAACAAAAAATATCCATTCCTGCAAAAGTTTTTCTTTTATATATTTGATCTTTATTCTGTATCCTCCAGTTTTCCTTTTACCCTTTGGTTTCCCAAGGTTTTTGCAACACCTGTTATAGTAATATATGCCCTTTTTGATACGCCTAAAGGAACCTCTTCAGGAATTCCCATGTTTTTCTTTGTTTCAAAGAAGTTTTCCCTGAGGGGAAAGTCAAACTCTGTACACCCAATACACGGCATACCTACCCTTGTTTTTGAGGATACCCTGTTCCACAGGATTTTGTTGCAGGGGGCATGGGTCATTGGTCCTCTGCACCCAAAGTTGTAAAAAAGACAGCCCTCTTTATGTCCAAGTTCTTCAGCTTCTTCCTTCCACTCAAAATACTCGTTTCTGGTGCATCCATCGTGGGGAAGATACATAAAAAGTTCTTTTGGTCTATTAAACTTGTCCAGAAGAAGGGGTTTTCCCTCCAAAAGGGCAAGTATTGTTTGGGTAAACCAGGCAGGATGCATAGGACAGCCAGGTATATTTATCACAGGATATCCAGATTTTGTTTTGAAATCAGGAGGAAGAAAGCCGTTTTTTTGCGTAAATTTAAACTGAACACCTTTTACATCTGGATTTTCACCATAAAGGGCAGGAATGTTCCCAAAGGAAGCACAGTTTCCTGCTGCTATTATATACTCAGCTTTTTCCTTTAGTTTTTCTATTATCTGTCCTATACTCCACTCCCCGATCCTGTGGAACTTTTTATCTGTAGTTATAGCCCCTTCTATCACTAAAAAATCAACCTTCTTTTTGCCGTAAAAAACCTGTCTTAAAACTGAAATCACATCTTTTTTGTAGGTAATTTCTGGATGAAAGAGAAGTTCAAATTTTGAAAAAAACTCGTGCACCGGAGGATTTTCTGCATTCATTAGAGACTGGGAATTACCGTTGCAGGAAAGACCCTGAAGCCAGAGTAAAGTTTTTTTCTTCATCTGTCAGATTTTAAAGCTCTCCAGATATTTTCTGCAAGTTCATCAGAGTATTCTAAAGGGGTTTTAGGAAGAACATTTTCCCCCTGCAGGAATACCATTCCCCCTAAAGGTCCCATAAGGGTAACAAACGCAGGGAAAAAGTCCTGCTGTCTTAAATCTCCTTTTTTTGCCCCTTCTTCTAAAAAGAGCATTAGCTCTGTAACAACATCACTTACACATAAAAATCCTTCACACCCTTCCTCAAACACTTCCCTGTTTGATAAAAAAACCCTTAAAAAGTATTCTATAAGCTCCGGCTGTTCCTGCGCTATCTCAAAAAATCTTTTTACAATTTTGTGTATCTTTTCTCTTGTTGATATATTTTCTTCATTTATTTTTCTTATTTCTGATCCAAGGAGTCTTGAGGAGTACTGCATTATATATTTTGCAAGTTCCTCTTTAGACCTGAAGTAGTTATACAGGTTTCCAACACTCATTCCCATTTTTTCGGCAATATCGGGAATTGTGGTGTTGTAGTAGCCTTTTTCAGCAAATAGTCTGCAGGCAACTTTTACAATCTCTTCCTTTTTTTGCTCTTTAGAGATTTTTCTTGTTTTTGACAAAGGCATACCTCTAAATGTTATTAACAGATATATTATAATTATTTTTGAGATTGACTATTGCATTCTTCTATAAATATCTTTTTAATTTCGTTAATTTCATATAAAGACTCTGCAGTGAAACCATATTTACAGGCCTTTTTTAACAGATCATCATTTTCAGCCTTAAACTTTGATAACATTTTATAAGCCTGCTTTAGACTTTTAACTTTCCCTTCATTACGCAAATTATAACAGTACTCAATATAATCAGAATATTTTTCACATGTTTCTTCAGCAAAAGATAAAGAAATAAGAAGAAGCAAAACTAATATTAGCTTCCTGATATACTCCTTAAAGATGCTTTCATTTTCAGATAGTTTAGCCATTTGTCCAGTCCTTCCCCTGTTTTTGTTGAAATCTGGATGATGTCCATCTTTGGATTTAGTTTTCTTGCTTCCTCTACGGCTTTTTCCACAGAAAAATCAAAGTAAGGCAAAAGGTCCACTTTGGTGATAAGCATAAGGTCTGCACTTCTAAACATAACCGGATACTTTGCCGGTTTGTCATCTCCTTCTGGTACGGATAGTAAGACTACATTGAAGTGGCTACCAATATCGTAAGAAGCCGGACAGACAAGATTTCCCACATTTTCAATAAATACAATATCAAGCTCCTCTAAAGGAAGATGGTGAATTCCCTCATGAACCATAAAAGCATCTAAATGGCAGGCCTGCCCTGTTGTTATCTGGTAGGCAGGGGCTCCCTTCGCCTTTATCCTTTCGGCGTCTTTGTTTGTTTCTAAGTCCCCTTCTATTACTCCGATTTTCAGCTCATCAGATAAAAGCTCTATAGTCTTTTCCAGTAGGGTTGTTTTTCCAGAACCTGGGGAACTCATCAGATTAACTGCGAGTATCCCATACTGGTCAAAATGTTTTCTATTACTTTCTGCCTGTCTATCATTGGCATCCAGTATTTTAGTTATAACCTCTACAGTTTTTTTATCCTCTAAGGTTGGGTTTGTATGGTGATGGTGGTGATGGTGCTCCTGATGGTGATTGTCTGTTATAGAACATCCGCAGTCTTTACACATCTTTTGTCCTCCTATGAATGGCTATTCATCTATTAAATATAACAACTTTTGCCTGGTTTTAAAAATCATGGGTATGGTAATGGCTGTGGATTATACTGCCGTGTCTGTGTTTGTGTATATGAACAAGCTTTGCTTTTTTTAGTTTTTCTATATCTTTTACAAACTCCTGTATATCCCCATCGTATATAATCCTGTGGTTGTCTGATAAAACAATTCCCCTGTCCCCAAGTTCAATGGAAAGGCTCAAATTATGGGTCGTTATTACAGTAGTTAGATTAAGCTCGTACAAAAAATCTATAAGCCAGCCAGTACTCATTGGATCAAGATTTGCCGTAGGCTCATCAAGGAGCAAAACCTCAGGTTCTACCGCCAAAATAGAAGCCAGGCATACCTTTTGTTTTTCCCCGCCAGATAAATTAAAAGGAGGTTCCTCCAGATATCTGTAAATCCCAAGTTTGTCAGCCCAGTATTTTACCTTTTCATCTATATCCTTTACGCCAAGCTGTCTAAGTCCAAAGGCTATTTCATCATAAACGGTAGGATTAAAAAGCATTGCATCTGGATTTTGAAAAAGAAGGACAACCTCCTTCCTGAATTTTCTTGAAAAGTTCTTATCTTTCAGCCTTTTTTCTGTTATTTCCTCATCTTTATAAAAGTATTTCCCCTGCTTTGGGAATATAAGGCCGTTTAAAATTTTTAGTAAAGTTGATTTTCCACTTCCATTTATACCAAGGAGAACAACCCTTTCTTTTTCTTTTATAGAAAAGGAAATATCTTCCAGAACAGTATTTGAGCTGTATCCAAAACTCACATTTTTCACCTCAATCATCAAAAAAACCCCTTGATTTCATCGCCTGGGAAATCTCCTCAGAGTTTTTTAGGCTTTTATTCAAAAAATAAAAAAACATGGAGGATATGTGGTTGTAAAGGTCTTTTAATCTTGGTTTCTCTATTATCCTGCTTTTTAAAGCAAGTTTGAAATCCTGATATGTTTTTAGAAAGTTTAGAATTTGAGAATAAGAAAGAACAAGTAAAAATGTTAAATTTTTTGAAAAAGAGACAGCTTTAAAAATATTTATTTTAGAAAATACAAAAAATGTCAAATATGTCAGTGATAAAACCCTGACATTCAAAAGGAGAATATAATCAATCCATTCTTGATTTTTCAATAAACTAAACAATATATAGGAGATTGAAATAAAGCTGTTGAAAATAAGTATTGAGAGAACTGATTTTTTTAAAAAATAGAAAATTTTCTTTCCTGAAAAGAAAACAAGAAGCAGAAAAATTCCAAATATAAAGTAAATATTGTGAACAGATGTAATAACAAAAATTAAAAATATATAAATTAAAAATATAAGCTTATCTTTCATTTGCTTTTGAGAAAGTTTTTAAAATATAAAATATTCCAAAGATTACACCTATTCCTATTAAAGCTGATATGTAGTAGGAAATAATAGGATTTTTTCCATCTAAAGAGTAATCAGGTATAAGGGGCTTTATTATCTCAGGGGGATTTTTAATACCCTCAGGAATAAATCCCAGTGTTTTTTCAAAAAAGGATAAGTCCCATTCTCCCCATGCAGGAAGATCCGTCAATAATCCTAAAGGTATAAGTAAAAGAAGTAAAACTATAAGGATAAAAATTTTATACCTTTGCATCTTTTATATCCTTCATACTTTGCATTTTTTCCACAAATTTAACTGTTAAAAATGTAAAAAGACCTTCTATAAATCCAAAGTATAAAGCATGGCTTCCGACAAGCGCCGGAATTGTAATAGACAGATCAAATGGGAAGAATAAAGGTTTTCCATCTGGGGTGTGGGCTATAATTGGTTGAATTCCGAGGATTAGGGCAATTACAAAGGAAGAAGCAACAGCAGAACTCCAACCAGCAGTAAAAAGAGCCAGTGCTTTGTTTATATTTTTAAGGGCTTTATATACAAAGTATCCTGTCCAGCCTGCAACAAAGCCCATCGCAAGACTATTAACAGCAAAGGCTGTAATACCTCCGTCTCCAAAAATTAAGGCCTGTATTAGCAAAACAAGAGAAATGCTTATAAAAGCTATCCAGGGATTGAAAAGAATACTCAAGACTGCGGTTCCTACAGCGTGTCCGCTTGTTCCACCGGGGATAGGTATATTTATCATCATTATTAAAAATGACAGTGCTGTTAGTGTAGATATAAAAGGTAGGGTTTTTTCATTTAAGTTTTCCCTTAGCTTTTTAAAGCCGTAGATAAAAAGGGGAGCAGAAACAATGTAGCTTGAGATATAGGTAGAAGGGGATAAATACCCGTCTGGTATGTGCATTTTTCTAACCTTTTAAAAGTGTTTCTCCTGTTTATCATAGTGAATGACTATTCATTTGTCAACAATGTCGCAATACCCTCAAGTCGTCGGGTTAGTTCTAGACATTCAAGAAACGGCAGGACATGTAGACTTGTGTTTGTTGTCGCAATACCCTTAAGTCGTCGGGTTAGTTCCAGATACTTGGATATTTATTTAAAG
>CAZHWB010000030.1:0-20788 GCA_964536105.1 uncultured Aquificales bacterium
ACAGTGGTCAGTTTGAAGAAAGACTTAAAAATATTTTGAAGGAACTTGAAAAAGCCCCCTATATAATCCTGTTTATAGACGAACTTCATACCCTTGTAGGGGCAGGGGCAGCAGAAGGATCAATAGATGCATCAAATATGCTGAAACCAGCCCTTGCCAGAGGAGAAATACAGGTTATAGGGGCTACAACGATAGATGAGTATAGAAAATACATAGAAAAAGATGGGGCACTGGAAAGAAGGTTCCAGCCTGTACTGGTAGAACCTCCAACCCCTGAGGATGCTGTTAAGATCTTAAAAGGTCTTAAGAAAAAGTTTGAAGAGTTCCATGAGGTTGAGTATACAGATGAGGCTATAGAAAAGGCTGTAGAATACTCTGTGAAATATATAACAGACAGACAGCTACCTGATAAAGCTATAGATCTTATAGATGAAGCAGGTGCCTGGGTAAGAATAAAGGAGCTGGAACTTCCTCCAGAGCTGAAGGAGATAGAGGAAAGGATAAAGCAGATTGAAGAGGAAAAAGCCCAGGCGGCAAAAGATCAGGATTTTGAGAAAGCAGCTGCCCTTAGGGATGAAGAGCTTAAGCTAAGGGCAAAATTTGAAACATTAAAGGCTGAGTGGAAGGAAAAGAGAAAGGCAAATAAACCTAAAGTTACTGCAGAAGATATTGCAAAGGTTGTTGCAAAATGGACAGGTATTCCTGTTGCAAGACTTACAGAATCACAGGCTGAAAAACTACTCCACATAGAAGAGGAACTGCATAAACGTGTTGTAGATCAGGATGAAGCTATAAAAGCTATATCTAAAGCAATAAGAAGAAATAGTGTTGGGCTTAAAGGAACCCATAGACCTATAGGGGTGTTTATGTTCCTTGGACCAACAGGGGTTGGTAAAACAGAAACAGCAAAAGCTTTAGCTGAGTATCTTTTTGGAACAGAAGAGGCTTTAATAAGATTTGATATGTCTGAGTTTATGGAAAAGCATACTGTATCAAGGCTTGTAGGTGCACCTCCAGGATATGTTGGATATGAGGAAGGTGGTCAGCTTACAGAGGCTGTAAGAAGAAGACCTTATTCTGTAATACTGTTTGATGAAATAGAAAAAGCCCATCCTGATGTGTTTAATATCTTCTTACAGATTTTTGATGATGGAAGACTTACAGATTCCTTTGGAAGGGTTGTTGATTTTAGCAATACAATCATTATTATGACTTCTAATCTTGGGGCTAGACTTATCCTTGAAAGTGGAAGAATGGGCTTTGAACAAAAGTCTAATATCCTTGATTATGAGGAAATGAAAAAGAACGTTTTACAGCAGGTTAGAAAACATTTTAGCCCTGAGTTCCTGAACAGGCTTGATGATATTATTGTATTCAAGCCATTAGACAAAGATGTTATAAAAGGTATAATAGATATTCAGCTTAAGGAAATTAATAAAAGGTTAAAAGAATGGGGAATAACTGTAAAACTGTCCAAAAAGTTTGTGGAATATCTAATAGAGAAGGAATTCAGGCCAGAATTTGGGGCAAGAAGTATAAAAAGGGCACTTCAGTCTTTAGTAGAGGACCTGTTGGCAGAGGAGATACTGAAAGGAAATATACCAGAGGGATCAGTGGCGGAAGTTGTTATGAAAAAGGACGGCTCAGTTGGATTGAAAATATCAAAACCAAAGAAAAAAGAAGAGAAGAAAGAAGAAGTAGCAACAACCTGAATATACTCATCAAAATCTTCAGGGGAGGGTTGATAGCCCTCCTCTTTTTTATTTTTACCCCATTTTTTGCATCTGCCCAGGAAGGAAATATATCTGTTCAGGCAGAAAACCAGCAAAAGGTTTACAGGCTTAACCGGATAGAAATAAAAGGACTTCAGTTTGTTGATCCAGAGATTATAAAACCCCTTATTCCCTTTGGTAAGGGGGCTATCGTTACAAGGGAAAAGCTTGCCCAGACGTTAAGGGAGCTTTATAAGTTAGGTTATTTCAGGGATATAGAGGCATATACAAGATACACAGAAAACGGGGTTGATCTTATATTTGTTTTTGAAGAACTCCCGGTAGTTCAAAAAATAGAGTTTGAGGGAAATGAAGAAATATCTGATGAGGATCTTCTGCAGGTTCTTGGAATTCAAACCCAGCAGAGAATGGAAAGCGGGGGAATCATCCCTATATCAAGTATAGGACCTGAACTTGCTGAAAAACTGGCTTCCATAAAAAAAGGTCTTGGAAGGGTATTTTCCATAGAAGAAATAAAGAAAATGGAAAAGATAATACAAAAAAAATATGAAAAAGAGGGTTTTTACAATGTAAAGGTTTCCTTCTACTTTAAAGGAAACACCCTTGTTTTTAAGATAGATGAAGGTCAGAGGGCTTATATAGACAAGATTATTATTGAAGGGAACAAACAGCTTTCTGATGATGAGATCCTTGATGTAATGGAGACAAAGGAGAGAAATCCCTGGAAGCTCCGTTTTAGACCAAGACTTGAAAAAGAAGTCCTTTATGATGATATAGAAAGAATAAGACAGCTTTATATAGACAAAGGATTTTTTGATGTTGATGTTTCTGAGCCGGTGGTTCAGCTGAAAGATGGTGAAAGGTACATTATAAAAATCAAAATTAAAGAAGGGGAAAGATACAGGCTCTCTGATATTGTTTTAAAAAATAACAACTACTATACAGATGAAGAAATTCTCGTAAAGTTTAAAAAAGAGATAAAAATAGGTGATTATTACGATGGTGAGATTATAAAAAGAATAAAAAAAGAGATCCTTGATAAATACTCAGAGCTTGGTTTTATATTTGCTTCAGTTCCTGTAAACAGAATTCTTGACAGGGAAAATAAAACTGTAAAGGTTGTTTATAATATACAACCTGGGGAGATTTTCTATGTTAATGAGATAGATATTACAGGAAACTATGAATCACGGGATTATGTTATAAGAAGGGAGTTGAGATTTTCCCCAGGGGATTTACTCCAGCGTAAAAAACTTTTCCGTTCCCAGTCAAGGCTTTACAGACTTGGTTTTTATAACGCAGTTGGTTTTGAACCAAAAATAAAGGAAGAAGGTAAGCTGGATATAGATGTGAAGGTCTCTGAGAGGTTTACAGGACAGATATCATTCGGTGCTGGCTACAGCCAGTTAACAGGATTTTCTCTATTTGCCTCTATAAAAAAGGGTAATTTTATGGGGACAGGGGATACAGTAGGCTTGTCCCTCAGCGTAGGTTCCGATTACAGAAATAACTCTATATCTTATATCCACAGGTGGGCTTTTTATAAGCCTGTTGATCTTAGCTTTGATCTTTATGACAGGTATGTTGACTATACAACCTTCGTTTCAGAGAAAAAGGGTATATCACCCTCTATTACCTACGAAATTTCAGAGTACTGGAGAACAGGCTTTGGTGTTGCATTTCAGGCAGGTAAGTTTAAAGATATAGACAATGATGCCCCTATAAGAATCCAGGAACAGGCAGGTTCATACTCAATTTTTTCTGTATTCTGGAATTTCAACAGAAACAGTGTTGACAATCCTATCCTTCCTACAACAGGGTCTGATTTTAATATTGGAGTTAAGGTTGGGTTTGGAAACAGAGGTTATTATAAGTTCTATACAAGTTATGCCTTTTTCCTCCCTGATAAGGTGTTTTATACCGATTGGGTTTTCTCTGCTAAGGTAAGATACGGGGCTTTAAAGGCAATGCACGACAAAATACTTTTAGATGAGCTTTTCTTTGTTGGTGGTGATTTTTCTGTAAGAGGATTTGATTATGGTATGGGTGGACCTTACGACGAAAATAAAAAGGAACCGCTGGGTTCAAAACAACAGCTTGTTTTTAATTTTCAGCTTTCCCACCCTATAGCAGAGAAATTTTTGTGGGGATATACATTTTTAGATTTAGGAAAAGGTTATAATGCAGGAAATCCATTTAGGGATATGTATTATTCTGTTGGGGTTGGTTTAAAGCTGGTAACTCCAATGGCACCTATTGATATATACTATGGTAAAGTATTAAATGCACCTGATGGTGTAAGTGATTCAAGGTTTGGATTTGTTTTAGGAACATTCTTTTAAGGAGGTTTACATTGAAAAGATTAATAACTGTTTTGGCGGTATTTGTTTTTGTTTTTGGAAGTGCTTATGCTAAAGACATAAAGGATGTAAAAATAGTTGTTGTTGATGTTCAAAAGGCCATGCTTGAGTCCAAGGAAGGACAGAAGGCCAAAAAGGAGATGGAGGAAAAGATTTCCTATTACCAGAAGCAGATACAGGAGCTGCAGAAAAAATATGAAGAAATTGATAAACAGCTCCAAAGCCCTGTTCTAAGTGAGGAAGGAAAAAAGAAAAAACAGGAAGAAAAAAAGAAAATTGAGGAAAAGCTGAGAAATATCCAGATGCAGGCAGCTGAAGAGCTTAATAAAATGAAGCTTCAGGCAGAAAATAAGCTTGTTGAAAAGCTAAAAAAGGCTGCAGAAAGTTATGCTAAGAAACACAAAATAGATATTATTCTTGCAAAATCTCCTATGGCTGGAATTATCTATGCAGATGACTCTATAGACGTAACAGAGGACATCATAAAGGAGATGGACAGATAAAATGAAATTATCTGAAATAGCTAAAGCCTTTAATGGGGAGCTTATAGGGGAGGATAAAGAAATAAAAGGGGTATCCACCCCGGAAAATGCTTCCCCTGAAGATATTATTTTTTTGACAAAAAAAGAGTTTATAGATACTGTTAAAAGCAGTAATGCAGGGGCAGTTATAACTAAAGAAAAACTTGATGTTGATAAGCCCCAGATCGTTGTTTCTTCTCCAGATAAGGTTGCTTATAAGCTCCTTGACATCCTTTACCCTGAAGAAGAAAGAAAGCCAAACATATCTAAAACAGCCGTTTTAGGAAATGGTGTAAAAATAGGAAAAGATGTGTATATAGGGGATTACGTGGTAATAGAAGATAATGTAGAAATAGGAGATGGGACAAAGATATACCCATTTACATTTATAGGAAGAAATACAAAAATCGGACAAGATGTTGTTATTCACCCAAGGGTTACCATATATAAAAATGCAGTTATCGGAAACAGGGTTATCCTCCATTCTGGGGTTGTCCTGGCAGGAGATGGATTTGGTTATTACCAGGAGGATGGAAAGCATATAAAGATAAATCACATAGGAAGTGTTGTAATTGAAGATGATGTTGAGATTGGTGCCAATACAACTATAGACAGGGCTATGATTGATAAAACAGTTGTAGGGAAGGGAACGAAAATAGATAATCTTGTTATGGTAGGTCATAACTGTAAAATAGGGACAAACAGCATATTTGTTTCACAGGTAGGAATAGCGGGAAGCTGTGAAATAGGTAATAACGTTATTCTGGCAGGTCAGGTAGGTGTTGCGGACCATATTAAAATATCAGATGGGGTTATTGTAACTGCAAAATCTGGAGTAGGTAAAGATCTGGAAAAGTCGGGGGTTTATGGGGCAAATATCCCTGCTATAGAGTGGAATAAATGGAAAAAAATTTTAATTTATCTTTATAAACTACCTGAGATTATAAAAAAACTTAAATGATTGTATGGCTTGATGAAAAGGATATATGGTTTCCAGATCCACGTCTATCCCCTAAAGATTTCCCACTGGCAGCAGGGGGTGATTTGTCCCCTGAAAGGCTTTTATTTGCCTACTCCTTAGGCATTTTTCCCTGGTATTCTGAAGGGGAGCCTATCCTGTGGTGGTCTCCAGACCCAAGAATGGTTCTGTTCCCAGATAATCTAAAGATATCAAGGAGTTTAAAAAAGGTTCTGAAAAATAGGGGTTTTGAGGTTTATTTTGATAAAGATTTTGAAAAGGTTATAAAGATGTGTGCGTCTGTGCCAAGGCCTGGTCAGGAAGGAACGTGGCTTACAGATGAAATGATAGAGGCCTACATAAAACTTCACAATCTTGGTTTTGCCCATTCAGTTGAGGTGTACCTTGATGGGGAACTTGTTGGAGGTCTTTACGGTGTTTCTCTAGGGGGAACATTTTTTGGGGAAAGTATGTTTCATACTGTTTCAGATGCCTCTAAAGTTGCCTTTGTTCATCTTGTTAAAAAACTTAAAGAGTATGATTTTGATATGATAGACTGCCAGCAGTCCACCCCCCACATGGCTAGATTTGGGGCAGAAGAAATACCAAGGGAAAGGTTTTTATCTTTACTTGAAAAATCCCTGAAAAAAGAAACCTTAAGGGGAAGCTGGAAAAATATCTAATCCATTATTTTTTTCATTTCTATCTGTTTTTTTCTTACAAAGTCGTGGATTATTTCCTCATATTTAGATGAAAGTTCTGTAAACTTCATACCATAACATCTTACTTCCCCTTCAGATGTTTCCCTGACGATTTTTACCTTTCCTGTTATAGTAACGTTCTCAAGTTTAAATTTAACAGATATCTCTTTTACCGTTTTATCAATATCAATTTTCTGGTCTTTGCCTATGCAGACTTTAAGTCCACCGGCACTTATATTCAGTATCTCCCCATCTATCCAGTGGATCTTTTCTAAATTGTTTTCGTAAACTTTAAGAATTCCAATTTTTACCGGAATAGAAACAGGAACTCTGGCGTGTTTTCTCCTTTGTATCCTTCTCATCTCAAGTACGTGGGGAACTTTAAGTATAACTTTTCCCTGTTCCATATATATGGCATCTACCCTGCTTTCAAACTGGTAAATCCCGTCATCATACCTTATGAATGTTATTTCTACATCACTGTCTAAAAATTCTGGGTGTATTCTGTCTATATCAGATAAATGCCAGTACATATACTTTTCATCTTTATCGTGGAGGATTGCTTCCAGAGGAAGCATATTTTTAAGAATTGTTATCCTTGCCTTCTGTAGAGGTTCTATATCTTTAGTTGTTATTAATGGTGAAAATCTTGGAACCCTGTTGAATTTTAGCTTTTCCCTTATTCTTCTTATCAGTTCTTCATTGTACTCTTCAACAGAGTTTACATAGTGGTGTATCACTTTTTCAAAGGCCGGCTTAAACTTTAGGACAAGGGAAGGGTCTTTTTTCAGTTTTGATGCAATAGAGTAAAGGAAGTTTGCTTCCTCTTCTGTGAGGCCTTTAGATTGGGCAAGCTTAATAAACTTCTTTTTTTCAGAATCCCCTCCTAATAGATTTTTCAATATAAGAAAAACTAAAACTGCCACAACAATAAAAGCAAGAATAAAAAAAATACCTATTAAATCTATGTTTGATGATGTTTCCCTAAACGAAGCTATTGCCTCTGCTGCCCTATCTTTCAATGTTCCTTCCTGTTTGTTAATCCATCAGATAAATCATTATAATGGATTATTCTTTTAAAAAGGGGAAAAAATGAAGTTTGGGATTGTCTTATCAGGCGGAGCTGTAAGGGGACTTGCCCATATAGGGGTTTTAAAAGCTCTGGAGGAATACGGTATATATCCTACAGTTATATCAGGGGCAAGTGCAGGGGCTATTATAGGGGTTTTTTATGCTGATGGATATTCCCCTGGGGAAATGGAAGAAATTGCACTGAAAACAAACATATTTGATTATGTAAAACCTTCATTTCCCCCTGGACAGGCCCTTTTTTCATTGGAAAAGTTAGATAGGTTCCTTGATAAGTACATATCAAAAAAAGATCTTTCCCAGCTTGAAAAGAAGATGTTTGTATGTGTTACAAATCTTAATAAAGGTTTTCCAGAGTACTTTTCTTCAGGTGATATTTACACCCTTTTGATGGCAACATCTGCCCTTCCTTTTGTTTTTAAACCTGTTGAAATAAATGGTTTTACGTATATAGATGGAGGTATCACAAATAATCTTCCTGTTGAACCTATTGTAAATACAGCAGATTTTAAAATAGGCGTTGATGTTAATCCTATGGGTGAAGAAACAGACCTGAAAAATCCTGTAAAAATTCTTATAAGGAGTTTATTTCTTGCAATACGTTCCAATGTTGATGTAAGAAAGAAGTACTGTGATATATTCATACAGCCTGAGCCTCTTATGGATATAGGTCTTTTTTCCACCTGGAAGATGAAAGAGGCAATAGATATAGGATATAAATACACAAGGGATATACTAAGAAGGTATGATTTTAAGATATAAATCCCCTATATTTCCTTCTTTATCTATATAGCCTTTTCCTTTTATTTTTAATGTTAATGGAGAATATATATTTACAGGTATCTCAACTGCTATATTTTCACCAAATCTCTCAATAGATACCCTGCTTCCCTTTTTTAGCTTTTCTTTTTGAATATAAATAACCTTGTATAGATCCTTTCCTTTTACAGTTAGGCCTTTATCTTTAAATGATACTTTTATGAAAAGATCCCCGTAGGGACCTTTATTTTTTCCTCCATGTCCCCCATTTTTGATTTTTATTATCTGATTTTCGGTTATTCCCCTTGGTATAGAAAATCTTTTTTGGACCTGTCTTTTAACCAGGCCACTTCCACCGCAGTTAGTACAGGGGTTTAGGATAATAAATCCTTTTCCTTTACACCCAAAACAGGGAATATAAAAAAATCCCTTTTTTACCTTTTTATTTCCACTGCATGCTGGACATTTTTTTATGATGGAAATTTCAGAAAGTCCTGTTCCTTTGCAGATTTCACAGTGTTCCTTCCTCTGGTAAAAGATGCTTTTCTCTTTTCCATAAAATCCTTCTTCTACTGATATATCAATTTTAAGATGTATATCTCTCCCTTTTACAGGTTTCTCTGTAAAACCTAAAAGGTGGTATATCTTTTCTATAAAAGTTGTTTTTTTCTGTTTTTTTATCTGTCTGTCATATATTTTTCTCTTTTCTGGATCTATAAGGGTTTCATATGCAACTGTAATTTTTTTAAAAAGTTCCTGTGATGATGGGTTTATGTCAGGGTGGTATTTTTTTGCCTTTTCTCTAAAGGCCTTTTTTATTTCCTCTGGGGTAGCATTTTTTGCTACCCCAAGAAGCTTGTAGTAATCCATCTTACGTTATTTCTTCCCTCTCCTCTGGTGGTATGGCAACAATAACCTTCGCAGGCCTTATTACCTTTCCTTTGTACTTGTAACCTGTTTGGAGTATTTTTACTATTTCATTGGGTTTATGCTCTTTTGATACAACTGTTTCAAGGGCTTCATGCTCCTGGGGATTAAACTCAGTTTTTTCTTCTATTCTTTCTATACCGTGTTCCTGTAGAAATCTAACAAGCTGGTAATGGATCATCTGGACACCTTTGATAAATGCATTTATATCTGTTGAGGATTTTGCACTTTCAAGGGCTTTTTCAAAGTTGTCTACAATTTCCATAAAACCTTTTATTATCCTTAGAGCCCCTTCATCTTTGGCTTCTTCTTTTTCTTTTCTCATCCTTATTTTGTAATCTTCAAATTCCTGTTGAAGCTTCTGGTATAAAACGCTCAGCTTTTTAGCTGCTTCTTCTGTTTTTTCAAGTTTTTTCCTGATTTCCTCAAGTTCTTTTTCTATCTCTTCACACTCTTTTTTTACTTCCTTTACTTCCTTTTCTTCTTTATTTTCCTCCTTTTTTGCCTCTTCTTTTATCTCTTCTTTTTTTTCTTCCATAGTTGTGCGAAACCTCCCAATTTTAGCTTACTTTTATAATAAAATATGAATTTTACAATGAAGATTCAATATAAAACTACTTTTTTAGTTCTTTTATAGAAAATGTTACCGTTTCCCCTGGTGAGCAGCAGCTTTTCATACTTATCTGCATGTTGTTAACTACCTCATTGTATGCTTCAATAAAGGTCATAACCTTTCCGCCAAATCCTCTTTTGAACTTTTCTGCATCTTCCTTTGATGCAAAGGGTATAACACTTGGGCTACAGCACGGTATTGCGCTGCTTCCTACAACATAGTAGGCATTTAGGGCACTTATAGGATTTTCTGTTATAAAATCGTACGTAAGGGCAGCAACCTTTCTATCCTCAAGTCTTTTGTGCATCATCAAGCCGCAGTGTTCACAGCAGGTTTCTATAACTTCATTTTCCACTGTAATTTTGTATGGATGGGCCCTTGTTATAGGCTTGTCACATATTGGGCAGTTTGGGACCTTTATAACTTCTTTCTCTTTTGATGTATTTAAAAGTATAGAACCGTGTTTTCTCTTTATAGAGCCTTCCTTCTCCAGCTCTTTTATCTCCCTATAGATTGTCATTTCAGAGACATTAAAAATATTGCTGAGTTCCTTTACTGTGATCTCCTTTTTTTCTTTTAAAATTTCAAGGATTCTTTCTTTCCTTTTCATCTTAAAACTCCTTATAATGTCCCTTTTGTTGAAGGGGTATCTTGCCTCCGTGGGTCTATAGAAATGGCTTCCTTTAAAGCCACCGCTAATGATTTTGTTAATGCTTCTGCTATGTGGTGGAGATTTCTTCCTGCAAGAGCTTTAAGATGCATTGTTATCCCTGCTGATAGGGTAAATCCCTTAAAAAACTCCTCCATAAGTTCATAATCAAACTCTGTTATTTTTCCCCTGTATCCTAAATCATCATAAAACAAAAGTGGCCTTCCTGATAGATCTATGGCACACATTGCAAGGGCTTCATCCATGGGTATTACTGCATGTCCAAATCTTTTAATTCCCTTTTTATCACCTAAAGCATCTTTAACAGCCATACCAAGGACAATTCCAACATCCTCTACAGTATGGTGGTGGCTTACATGGACATCCCCAGATGCAAGGACTTCAAGATCTATAAGGGAGTGTTTTGAAAAGGTCTCCAGCATGTGTGTTAAAAAACCTACAGGGGTGTCAACAGAGTATTTTCCAGTTCCGTCAAGGTTAACTGTTATCTCTATCTGTGTTTCCCTTGTTTCCCTTTTGACTGTTGCTTTTCTCATTTTTAACTCCCTTGTAGTTCTAATAGTTTTGAGCCTCTCATATCTTTTCCTTTTACCGGAAGTATTTCACAGATTTCAGAAAGTCTTGATGCAATAGCACTTCCCATTCTCTCTTCTAAACTTTCTTCAAGTTCATCTTCATTTTTGCTTTTAAGCTCCATATTTGACGTTATTATAAGAGGTTTTAAATCATTATATCTGTTTATTATTATGTAATGTAGTATATCCCTTGCCCAATCTGATAATCTCTCTGAACCAAGATCATCTAAAACAAGAACAGGGGTGTTTACTACCTCCTCAAGTATCTCTCTGGATGATTCTGAGCCGTCAAATGATGCCCTTAACTTAAAAAGCAGGGCCCTTGTATCATAAAAAAGGCCAACAATATTTTTTTTCAAAAAAAGTTCCTTAAGGAGACCTACAGCAAGATGGGTTTTACCTACCCCTGGATTTCCAACAAGGAAAAAGCCCTTTCCGTTTTTATATTCCTCAAGGTTAATATAATCTTTTAGTCTTTTTAAGATAAGGTGGTGTTTATATTTTTTATTTACGATAAAATTTCCAAAATCTTTATCCTGGTATCTTTTTGGAATATTCATTCTTTTGTATATAGATGATGAGATCCCCTGAAATCTGCAGGAGCATTTTTTTACACCGTTTTTTAAGGTTATCCACCCAAGACCGCCGCAATAAGGGCATGTTTTTTCTTTTTTCAACAAGAAAACCTCTTATATTTCCTTTTAGATAGTTTTATTTTATAAACAAATGAAAATTTAACAAGATTTTAACATAAGATATATAATATCTTTTATGAAAAGGGTATTTGTCCATGGGTGGAGTTTTTCTTCTAGGATATGGAGAGATTTTTATAAAGGGGAGTCTATTTTTGTAGATCTTCCTTTCCACGGGGATAAAAGGGAGTATTCTGTAGAAAATATAATTGATACATTTTCAGATGAACTTTTTTCCCTTTTAGAGGGTCAAAGGGAAGATGTTGTGCTTGTAGGATGGTCTTTAGGGGCTTTTGTATCATGCAAAGTAGCCTTAAAAAAACCTAAAAATCTCAAAAAGCTTATTCTTATAGGTTTTTCTCCTAAGTTTAAGGATAAAAAACTTGGGCATAATCCTGTTGCTGTAAAAGCTTTTATGATGGCTTTAAAGTTGGATTTTAAGGATACTGTTTATAACTTTAGAAAAACCGCTGTAGGGGATGTATTTAAAGACATTCCTCTTCCAGAAAAAAAAGGAGGAATAAAGATACTTAAAGAGTTCGTAGAAGGGGATATATCCAATCAGATAGAAAAGATAGATATAGAAACTGTTCTTATCCACGGTAAAGGGGATAAGATTGTATCCCCATACGGTAGTATATTTGCAAATCAGCGTATAAAAGAAAGTAAACTTTTACTTTTAGATACCCACCATGCCCCTTTTCTGACGTATCCAGATATTCTTTTAAAGGAAATTTCCTGATATATTATTTCCAAAAAAATGAAGGTTTCATCTTTGAAAAATCTCGTAAGACTTAGTTTTTCAAGGTTTGCTGAAAGCTACAACAGGGAAGCTTTTCTCCAGAAGGAAGCCTCTAAGATACTAAGTGAATTTGCAGGATGTGTGCAGGGTATAGGGGTTGATTTAGGGTGTGGAACAGGTTTTTTATACGATGCTCTGCCAGATAAGAATATTGTCGGTGTTGATATATCAATGGATATGATTCGGATGTATATGAAAAAAAATAGACAGGCTGTTGTAGGGGATATTGAAAATCTTCCTTTTAAGGATGCATCCTTTGATTTTGCTGTCTCAAACTTTTCCCTCCACTGGACAGATCTGAAAAAGTCCTTTAAAGAGGTTTACAGGGTTTTAAGAAAAGATGGTATCTTTGTTTTTAATATACCTTTTTACGGTAGTCTTGAGATTATCCAGGAAATTCTTGGCAAAGAGACATTTGATTTTCTATGTGTTCCAGAGATCCTAAAAACTCTAAAAGATGCAGGTTTTCATATACAGGATTTTTTTGCTGAAGATCTGGAAGCAACATTTGATAACGGTTATAAGCTCCTCTCCCATCTGCACAGGACAGGGGTTTCTTTAAACACAAAAAACACCTCTCTGAAGGAAAAAAGGGAAATTGTACGTAAGTTTAAATCCTATAAAAAAGACGCTCTTCTTAAGTACAGGCTTTTATTTGTAAAGGCCTATAAATACTAGTTTGCTGTAAGTTTTTTATACTCTTTAAATCTGGCAACAGCCTTTTTATTCCTCAGGTTCTGGAATATATAGTGGAAGTCTATTGCTTTACTGTATGAACGGATAAGGGTCTGTATAAGCTGACAGACTGTTTCATCACCTGCAAGACATTCCTTCATCATATCAATAAGGAGGTCCTCTAAAGAGATAACATTTATAATAGAACCATCTACTTCAATCTGATTGAATGTTCCTGTTGGAATTAGCTCAAACTTTTTGCTAACTTCAACAACAATATCGCCCCTTGTCCAAAAATCCCCCATTGGCTGATAACCGAGGTTTTTTAAAACCTTTGTCAGCAGTTTTAAATCAGGGAATAAAAAGGAGATCATATTGGCAGGGTACATTCCCTGGGTGTAAACGGTTAAAGCAAATTTCCCTATAATAACAGGTTGAATACGGGATTTAGATCTGTCTATCTCCCTGTAGATTTCTTTAATTGCCTGGATTTGTTTGTCTAACTGGGACATGGCTGTACTCTCCCTTAAGATCAAAGGATTTTTATATTTGAAAAATTAATATAAGGCGGCAGGGGAAACCCTGCCAGATGGTTTTATTTTCTAATAGCCCCGTAAGGAAGTTTTACAGGCTTTACATACTTTTCTACTAACTCTTTTGTGTTAAATACATTTAGTTTTTCAAATAGGAATTCAAACTTGTTGTAGAGGGCTTCAAGGATTTTGTCCTTGTGCTCTTTGTCCAGTGTCCACCACTGGTATTTGAAGGGCCCAAATCCTTTTTTCCTTGTTTTGTATATAAACTGTTCTTCTGTCCACCCTTCCTTCCACTCATTTTTGAGGTTTTCTTTTATCCAGCTGTAGATTTCATTTTTAAAATCTTCAGGGATAAGGTCATACATTATATTTTGAAAACCTGTTGCAAGGTGGATTTCACAGCAGTTGTTTTCTGGGAATTTGTCAAAAAGTTCGTCAGGTAGTGTTGAAGCACCGTGTTGAACTGTTCCACCAAGTCCGTACTTTTCCCTTGCTACCTTTCCAATATCCCTTAAAACATTAAAGTCCAGCTTAACCTTTGCCACTGTTCCATCTGGAAGGGGAACACCTCCGTGTTCTGTTCCAGTCTGGACGGATATTTTTGATATCCCCGGCATTCCTTCAGGAAGCTCCTGAAGATAACCTTCCATAAATGCTTCAAACTCTTCTACAGTTGAGTTTTTACCTCCTATATGGCCTATCTCTCCGCCTACAGATACAGTTACCCCTTCAGGTTCTATTTCCCTTATAAACTGGGTCATTTTTGCTGTGCAGACGTAGTTGTGGTACTGCTGTTCTTTTAGTGTTGGCTTTGAATAATCCACAAGGGTAGATGGGTCTATATCTATGTTGTAAAATCCAGCTTTTATTGCTTCCTCGGTAAGATCCTTTATAGACTGGAGTTCTTTTTCTGGGTCTTCTGCGTATTTTTTTGCATTAAACTGGAAGTGATCCCCCTGTATAAAAACAGGTCCTTTATACCCTTCTTTTACAGCAGCTGCCAGAACGCAGGCTGCATATTCTGAAGGTCTCTGGAATGTGTATCCTATTTCTGATTTTGCTATCTCAAAAATAAATGCACCTACATTATGGTTGTTTGCAACTTTAAACATCTGTCTTGCAACATCATAAGTCATTCCCCTTATGTTTACAGCTGGGGTTGTTATTTTATCAACCTCTCCTCTTCCCATTGCCATATAAAAGTCGTGTATGGATGCTGCCACAGCACCAAACTCGTTGGCTATCTCCCTTATCAGTCTTCTTGCTTCCTCTTTTGTGTTTTCATCTTCTGAAAAAACAGCAGTGTAAACAAGATCATCTATTACCGTCTCCCTAAGCTTACTTTCGTCCTGTATTGAAACCTTACCATTTTCTACAGAAACAGCAGAGGATAAAATCTGATTTAACTCTTCTTTATTTTTTGCTATAGTTGGCATACTGAACCCTCCAAAAATTTTGTTTTTTCTAAGAAATTATATCATTAAGCTTATTTAATATTTTTTAATAAGAATTCCTTATGGGCTTTTTCCCAGACCTGGGTAGCTTCTATGCATTCTTCCGGTGTTGGAACAAGGGCTATTCTGAAATAGTCAGATTTACAGGAGCCTTCTTTTATCTCTATCCCAGCACAAAAGTTCTCTCCAGGGGACACCACAATCCCGTATCTTAAAAGATGCAGGGCATAATCCTTTGCTGTTGCTCCAGCAGGGGCTTTTATCCATATATAGAAACTTGCTTCAGGGTAAAGGTAATCAAGACCTATTTTGTCAAGGAAAGACAAAAATATATCCCTTTTTTTCTTGAATATTTTTCTTCTTTTCTCAACATGTTCTTCATCAGACCAGGCAGCCACAGCAGCAGCTTGAATAAAATCTGGACTTGCCACACCAAAGGAAGCCCTGTATTTTCTGTATTCGGTTATCAGATCTGGATCCCCTGCAATAAAACCGCTTCTATACCCTGTCATTCCGCTTCTTTTAGATAAAGAATGAAAAACAACAATTCCCTCCTTACCAGATTGGAGAGCTGAAGGGGGTTTATCTGAATCTTCAAAGTATATCTCTGTGTAACACTCATCAGAACACAGGATAATATCGTACTCCCTGCATATTTCATATATCTCATCAAAATAAAAGGAAGGGGCTGTAGCTCCAGTAGGGTTATGGGGGTAGTTTATCCATACGATTTTTGTTTCCTCTAAAATGGACTTTTCAATTTTATCAAGTCTAAGTAAAAATCTGTCCTCTTCCTTTAGGGGAACAGGGTGGGGTATCCCATTGGCAAACAACGTTCCCCTTTCATAAACAGGGTATGCAGGTGTCCCAAATATAACCCTTTTCTTTTCCTCCTGGGGGTCTATAAACACAAGGGGAAAGTGGAATATAGCTTCTTTTGATCCTGCGGAAGGTATTATTTCCGTTTTAGGATCAAGGGATACGCCAAATCTATTTTTAAACCACTTTGAAATGGTATTCCTAAGCTCTTCCCTTCCATATACAGAGGGATACTGGCTTACCTCTGGAACAGCATCTATAAGAGCCTGTCTTATTTTTGGGTCTGTAGGTTCTTTTGGATCTCCAGTTCCAAAATCGTATATCTTTATATTTTTTTCTTTTAACTGTGCTTTTATCTTGTTAAGCTCCTCCATTGGATAGGGTTTTAGGCTTTTTAAGATGCGGTTCATATACCTCTCCTTATATTGAAATTCCTGAATCTTTCCATATTTTAACAGGTGTATGAAGGCTGTAAAAGATATACTGAAGGCAAATAAAGATAGGAAAATTATAATTCTTCCTGTAGGGGTCTCAGGGAGCGGGAAAACTTTCTTTTACAGGGAACTTTCGAAGGAGTTTGATATTGGGTATATCTCATTTGACAGAATAAGAATTCAGGAGTTTTTGAAAAATAAAAAGATTAAAAAAAAGGACAGGGATATATACAGGGAGGCTTACAGATTTGTAAATGAAAACAGGATTAAGCTACTTCCTATAGCAAAAAGGCAGCTTAAAAACTCTAACAAAAACATCATCTACATTGATAATACAAACCTGACAAAAAAAGCAAGGAATAAATTTTTATGTGAAGCTGATGGTTATATTAAAATCGGTATTCTTTTCAAAACAGATATTGATACCTGCATAAAAAGACAGTTTTTAAGCAGTAGGGATAAGTTTGTGTCCCCGAAAATCATAAAGGAACAGTTTTCAGTTTTGCAGGAGCCTACCTTTGATGAATTTGATATTATAGCCAGATATGAAGGTAATCATAGGTAATAAACAAAAATTTTGTGTTATACTTTTGCCTAAAAATTACAGGCAGGAGTTTTTATTATTTAGAATGTAATGGAAACCAGTAGTAATAACCTTTTAGAAGTTAAAAATCTTTCAAAGAAATATCTTGTCAAAAAAAAGCTCTTTAAAAAGGAGTTCTTTTCTGCTGTTGATAATGTCTCTTTCTCAATAGAAAAAAATCAGACTGTTGGATTAGTAGGGGAATCTGGAAGTGGAAAATCTACTATCGGAAAGTTGATTTTAAAACTTATCAATAAAGATGGGGGAGAGATTTACTTTAAAGGTAAAGAGATTTACTCATTTTCAAAGGCTGAAGAAAAACAATTTAGAAGAGAAACAGCCATTATTTTCCAGGATCCAAGAACTTCACTAAACCCCAGACTTAAAATCTACGATATTCTAGAAGAGCCACTTATTGTTCATAACATTCCTAAGGGGGAAAGGGAAAAAAAGGTGATAAAGGCTATTAATGATGCCGGTTTAGATGAGACCTTCCTTGATAGATACCCTTCAGACCTCTCTGGCGGCCAAAGACAGAGGGTTGCAATAGCAAGGGCAATAATCCTTGAGCCTGATCTTATTGTTGCTGATGAGCCAACCTCTGCCCTTGATGTTTCTGTCCAGCTTCAGATAATAAATCTTATTAACAGACTTAAAAAAGAAAAAAGGATAAGCTTTCTTTTTATATCCCACGATCTTAATGTTGTTGGGCTTTTATCAGAAAGAATAATCGTTTTGTATAGGGGAAAAATAATGGAAGCTGGAGATGGAAGGAAGATATTATCATCTCCCCTTCATCCATACACAAAGCTTCTCATAAACAGCCTTCCCCCTGATCATCCTTCAGAGAGGAAGAAGCTTGATTTTATTCCTGAAGTTTACAGGGAGGATATTAAGGGAGGATGCGTTTTTTATTCCAGATGTCCGGTTGCTGAAGAAATATGTAAAAAGGAACCGCCAAAAAAACTAATAGACAACAGGGAGGTTTACTGCCACATTGTTTGATAGTCCCTTGGTATTCAGTATCGGAATAATCATAGTACTTCTTTTACTTTCTGCCTTTTTTGCAGGGATTGAATCCTCTTTCTTCTCTATGGACTGGTTAAAAATAAAAAGGCTGGCAAAGGAAGGAAATAAAGCTGCAAAAATAGCCGATTGGCTCCGCTCAAGACCAAAGGAACTTGTAATTACATTTCTTATAGGAAATGAACTTGTAAATATTACAGCTTCAGCCATTACATCAAGTCTGGTTATTGAGTACTTAGGGGAGGAGTATCTTTTTATTGCGGTTCTTGTTATGACTGTTTTAATCCTTACATTTGGAGAAATAACACCAAAAACTATTGGATCCTACTACCCTGAAAAATATGCACTTTTTGCTGCAAGACCCTTTTATGCATTTTATATTGCGGTTACGCCCTTTAGATTTTTATTTATGAAGGTTGCGGAGTTTTTCTTAAAAAAGCTTGGTCTTGAGATACCTGTTGAAAGCCACAAGCTTTCCCAGGAAGACCTTCTGACAATTGTTAATGTTGGAACAGAAAAAAATATATTCACAAAGGAAGAAAAGGATATCATAGAGGCTGCCCTTGAACTTCACGATACAACGGTAAGTGAGATAATGACCCCAAGAAGGGATATATTTGCACTTGAAAGGGGTCTTTCTGTCAGGGAAGTTCTGGAAATAGTAAAGGAACACGATTACAGCAGAATCCCTGTGTATGAAGGTTCTTTGGACAATATAGTGGGTATCCTTTATATAAAGGATATTATCTTTTTAAAATTTGAAGGTAAAGAGGAAAAGATAGACAGATTTTTAAGGAAACCGTATTTTGTTCCTGAATTTACCCCTTTACTGACACTTATGAAAAAGTTTGAGGAGGAAAAAGTCCATATTGCTATTGTTGTTGATGAACATGGAACGGTGGTTGGTCTGGTGACATTTACAGATATCCTTGAGTTTATAGTTGGAGATATACCTGAGGAGTATGAAGAAGAAGAACCTTACATCAAAAAGATTGGGGTGAACAAATGGGAAGTTTCCGGAAAACTGGAGGTGGAGCTTTTAGAGGAGGAAATTGGGATAAAACTCCCTGAAGATTATGAGTTTGATACAGTTGCAGGATTTATTCTTGATTTTCTTAAAAGATTTCCCCAGGAGGGGGAAGAATTTGTTTATGAAGGATTTTTATTCAGAATTGTAAAAATGGATAAAAACAGAATAATCAGTGTAGAGATAGAAAAACTTCCAGAGGCTGAAAAAAAAGAAGAGGTGGAAGAGGAAGCAGATGTTTAGTTATCTTATAGCTATACTGTTTTTCCTGGTTCTGGAGGGTTTCTTCTCCGGTTCGGAACTGGCCCTTTTTTCAGTTAATAAAACAAGGCTTAAGTATCTTGCAAAAAATGGAGACAAAAGGGCAAAAAAGGTTTATGCAGCTTTATCTAAAAGATTTGATGAGTATGTTGCAACCTGTTTAATAGGAACAACATTAAGTATTGTTACAATAACTGCCCTTTTTGTTAGCTTTCTTCATTCTTTTTCAACATACCTTCCCTTTATCCATTCTAAGGAAGAGCTCCTTGCAGAGGGTATTATTGTTATAACCCTTCTGTTTGGGGAGATACTCCCAAAAAGTGTGTTTCAGCATTATGCTGATAAAATCATTTTTTATATTGTTCCTGTTCTTGAGTTTTTCAGGAAGCTCCTTTATCCACTTTTATTGATAGCAAAGGGTATTACAAAAATTGTGTTTTTCATTTTTGGTCTTCAGGAAAAAACGGAAAAGATACTTTCAAGGGAGGAACTTTTAGATGCCCTTTTACTGGAATCGGAAGGAATTGAAGAACTTGAAAAAAAGATAATAGCAAATGTTTTAATTTTTGAGGAAAGGAGATTAGGGGAGATTGTTGTTCCTCTATCAGATGTTGTTGCTATAGAGTACAACTCAGATATGTCGGACCTTGTAAGGATATTTAAAGATACAGGATTTTCAAGAATTCCTGTTTATAAAAAAAGAATAGACCAGATTGTAGGGGTTATCAGGGCTTACGACCTTGCAGGGGCTGAGGTAGATGATCCAATTCAAAAATTTATAAGGCCTATAAGGTATCTTCCGGAATTTACAAGCCTTCCAAATGTTCTAAAGGGCTTCAAACAGTACAAGGACCATATGGCTGTCGTTGTTGATGAACGGGGGGCTACAATGGGAATTATCACCCTTGAAGATGTCCTAGAGGAGATTGTTGGGGAGATAAGGGACGAATACACAAAAAAAGAGAAGAAAATGATAAAAAGGCAGGTACAGGATAAGCTTGTGGTTGATGGAAGAATTGAGATAAAAGAGGTAGAAACGCTGTTTGATGTTAAGTTCCCAAAGGGGCCTTTTGAAACAGTAGGAGGCTTTATTATATATACACTGGGAAGAATGCCCAAAAAGGGGGAATTTGTTGTATTTGATGATGTCAGATTTACCGTTTTAAAAACAAATATAAGACGTGTTCAGGAAGTCCTTGTAGAAAAAGTAAAAAACAAACATGATGAAAATCATTAACAGTTTTTAAAACCTGCATATATTCCATTTCCCTGCTTAGGGAGGGGAGAAAATCTTTAATCTTCATTTTTTGTGTTTATTCTAGATTTTCCACTTTTAGTTAGTAGAAACTAACAAAAAAATTTTTAAAAAGGAGGTGAGAAAAGATGGTAAAAAACAGAATTAAAGAGTTAGATGTGAGATTTGAAACAGTTCCTTACAAATGCAGATGTGGTTATGAGGGAAAGGAGGTTATCGTTGTTGCTAATGACACAGGTATCCTTGATGTTGAATGTCCAAAGTGTAAAAGAAGAATTGTCGAGTTTAAAGTTGTAGAAAAGAAAGAGAAGTAATCTT
>CAZHWB010000031.1:0-2887 GCA_964536105.1 uncultured Aquificales bacterium
TGGACCACCTCCCATTAGCGTAGCTACCATGGCTGCTTCTATAATCTCATTCCTTGAAGCCCCTTGAGCTATGGCGTTTTTTACGTGGAATGCTATACAGTAGGGACATTGGGATTTTACAGATAAGGCTACTGATATCAATTCTTTTGTTTTTGTATCTAGAGCGCCGGGTCCTTCTGTAGCTTTAAAAAATCCCATAAAGGATTCAACAAATGTTGGATAGCTCTTTTTTATCTCCTCAAATAAATCTAAAAATCTTTTGTAGTAAAGTTCCATATCAATTTTTGTGTTTTTTTCTTCCATCTTAAACCTTCCTTTGGGGAGTTGTTATATTAAAGTTGGTTATTAATTTCTAACCTTTCAAGATTTTCACGATTTTATCAGGATGAGAGGGAAATATTAGTAATAAAAAAAGAAAAACCTATAAGGTTTACGGGGAGAGTGAATCATGAGAAAAATAGGACCGGCGCTATTATTTTTCTTTTATACAGTATCTTCTTTTGCTAGTAATTACTGTAGTGTACCTCCATTTCTTGTAAAAGGTGTAAAGCCAAATGTGATAGTAATTCTTGACAACTCAAACAGTATGGATGAGGATTTTTACGGAAATGCGGTAGGTTCTTATTCTCCAAAGAGTAAAAGCGTTGTAGCAAAAAAAGAGCTCATAAGAATAGTAAACACATTTAAAGAAAATCTAAGGATAGGACTTGTAACGTACCGTTTACCTACAGATGTAAAGGCGTATTACATACATAATGCCCCTTATTTTGTTTCTTATGAACCAAAGTCTTACTGTCCTGATCCCCCTGAAGCCTGTGAAATGTACTGTAAAACAGGAGATGCCACTTATAAAACCCAGTGTGAAAGTTCCTGTACAGAAAAAAATCCTGTATTTGATGTTGATTATTTTGATGAAATCATAAATGCCTATTCTATAGGCTCAGAAGAAAGAAATAGATACTGCTCCTTGGTTTATCCTAAAACCCAGAGATACGAAAACCCAACAGATCCTGGAAACTATCTTTATTATAAAAAAGCTCTGCCATTTTACGGCGGTTCAAATTACGGCTCTGCCTTTTGTTATTCAAAGGACTATAATCCCAGAGAAGGGGAACCTTATGATACATACTACTGCTATAAGATAAAAAGAGGAACTTCTGATGGGTTTAGAGGTTATTACAGCTACTGGTTTAGATCAAAATTTTACCCTACAGACTCAGATTATGCGTTAGGTTTTCTTGATTTTGGAAGGAGATTATCGTGGAAATATGTAGGAAGAACGTGGTACTCAAATTCTTCCCCAGGGGACGGATACATACATGTAAAGGTTGATGACCTTGTAGATGAATACGGAAATGAAACCTCTACCTACAACAGTTTAATAACAAAGCTGGATCCTAAAGAAAATGATGAATACGGCTATATGTCCTGTTCCAGAAGAAACAAAAATAGATGTAATTACATCATAAATGCAGGCTTAACCCCTTCAGCTGGAACATTTCAGACTGTTATTGACTATCTTACAGGCAGTAATACCCCTGTGAAATACAGATGTCAAAAAACATTTGTAATTTATGTTACAGATGGTCTTCCAAGTGTTGATGAGAATGGGAATACAAATACTTCTACTAATTTGCTTCCAGGTGTCCTTGAGAAGATAAAATCCTTAAGAAATCTTACTGTAAGAATAAATGGAAATGACTATATCTTTGATGTAAACACATATGTACTTGGTGTAGCCCTTTCAAAAGATTCAAAAAAACTGCTTGATAAAATGGCACAGGAGGGAGGAACTGCAAAAGATGGACATGCATATTATGCTGATAACCCCCAGGAGTTAAGGGAAAGTTTACAAAAAATATTTGAAGATATACTAAAAAGAGTATCTTCATCTTCTTCTGTTGCTACCCTTTCTGAACGTTCTAAAACAGGGGCGTTGGCTGTACAGGCAGTTTTTTATCCTGAGAAAAAATTCCAGAATAAAGATGTCTACTGGACAGGTTCCCTGTATGCCTACTGGTTTTACAACAGCTATAACGTCCAGAATATAAGGGAAGATACAAATAAAAACTTTGTGCTTGACAAAATAGAAGACTACATACTTGAGTTTTCCCTTGATAGTAATGAAATGCTTAATATAAATCTGTATGAGCCAACCTCAACAGGGGGAAAAGGAGGTTATACAGAAACTGTTTATACTCTGGATGATATTAAATATCTTTTTGAAGCAGGGGAGATGTTAGCAGATAAAAATCCAGATGAAAGAAGACTATATACAACAGATGGAAGATCTCTTATAAGCTTCACCCCTTTAGAAAGAAGCAGATTTGAGGGTTTCCTTGGGAACACAAATAATATGCCTGAGTGTTTAGGTACAGATAAAGTAGATTCTCTTATTAGATATATAAGAGGGGAAGATATTGAAGGGTGTAGAAACAGGGAAATAGATGATTATGGTATAACCTGGAAACTGGCAGACATAATATACTCATCTCCAAAAGTTGTTAAATACAAGGACTTTTCTGTTATTTTTGTTGGTTCAAATGGAGGAATACTCCACGCCTTTAAAGCAGGTTATATTTCCCAGACAGGATTATCTGAAAATCAGGTGGCAAAATTACAAAATGGTGCCTTGTTAGCAGGGACAGACCAGTTAGGAGAAGAGATATGGGGATTTATACCAAAAAATGCCCTGCCTTATCTTAGATACCTGCCAGACCCAGATTACTGCCATATATACTTTGTGGACCTTACCCCATACGTTTTTGAGTACAAAAACAGGAAAATCCTTATAGGAGGGATGAGGCTGGGGGGAGCCTGCGGATGTAAAGGGGAAAACTGCGTAAACCCACCTGAGGACACATGTTCTGAAGGGGGGGAGTGTGTA
>CAZHWB010000032.1:0-5927 GCA_964536105.1 uncultured Aquificales bacterium
CTTTTAATAATCTCCCTCATTTTTTCTTCTATTTCAGGCAGGTCATCTTCTGTTAACCTTTTGCCCTCAATTTCTACATCGTAATAAAAGCCGTGTTCAGTTGTTGGTCCTATTCCCAGATGGACATTTTCATCTCCATAAAGTTCTTTCAAAGCCTGCGCCATTATATGGGCAAGTGAATGTCTGAGTAGTTCAAGGCTTTCAGGATCCTTTTTTGTTATGAATTTAAATTCTCCACTTTCTCTAATTGGGGTATGAATATCTATAATCTTTCCATTTAAAACTCCGCCGATAGCTCCTTTTATTTTTTTTCCTTCTCCTTCCAGTGCCTGAATAATTTCTTTTATGGTAATTCCGTCTTCAAATTCATATTCCCCAAATCTGTTTATATTTAGTTTCAACATAAATCTCCAGCCTCCTCTTATTTTGAAATCTATTAATTTTATACTACCTTTAATGGTACGGTCATTATGATTTTTCTAAAATAAAGAAATAAAATTTCCTATAATAAAACAATTAGATAAATCCTGTTTAGAACTTTTGAGGGAGGGTTCTAAACTAGTATGGAGTATATCCAGTTGATTAAAGAATATTTTCCTGTCATATTTAAGAAAATTAAAGACAACATAAATAATGAACCTGAGATTTTTTACTTTATAGAAAATAAAAAAACATTAGATAATTTTCTAGACAAACAGGAGGAGCTTATCACAAACTACTTTTTAAATTATCCGGATGTTAATGAAGATGATCTTTTAGAAATAAGCAGTTTTTATACTAAATTAAAAATTCCTTATGTTCTTATCCTAAAGAATATAGAGATATTAAAAGTAGAATTCATTAAAGAATTATCTAAAACAGAACACAAATTTTCTATAGATTTTATTCTTGAAATAAGGGAACATTTCCAGAGGTTAGAAAATATAATAGCTAAGTCGTATCTAACCTCTGATATTTCTCAGCTTAAAGATGTAAAAAATACAGTGTTTGCAAAGTATCTTCTGTATTCCGCTTATTTATCTTTTATAGAAAGAATTATATCCTCAACACAAAATGGAGATTTTGAAAATTTCCCATTTTTACCTTTAAAAGAAACAGAATTCTATAAATATATAACTTATCCTGAGTCTTTAATGGTCTGTATTAATTCAACCCTTTACAACCACATGGAACAGCTTTACAAAACAATTCATAAGCTTTCTTATTCTTTTTACACACTGTATACAAAAGGGGAATATGTGGAAGCGTATCTTATATTTAAAGAACTGAAAGATAACTCTTTAAAACTAAGTAAACTCTTAGCAGAAATGTATTTTATTGTTTTTTCAAATGTGGAGGAATATTTCTTTAAGTTAGTTGAAGAACTCGGTGAGTGGAATAAAAGAAGATTTGTTTTTCTGATAGATGTAAAAAACCTAAAGTATCTAAACAAAATACATTCTGAAATAGAGATAAATAAAATTTTAAAAGTTATAGAAGAAAAAATAAGAACATATATAAAAAATAAAAGAGACAAGTTCCTTTTAATAAGGGGATCAACAGCAAATTTTTATCTTTTAGCTGTTGATTTTGAAGAAAGCGCTATAAGGGAGCTTGCCTATTTCTTAAGGGATCTTGTTATTGGAAAATATGTAGTCAATATGGATCACGAGATAGACATAGATGTTAATATTGCTGTTGTGGAAATAGAAAGGTATGCAGATAATTCCAGAGTGGAACTTATGAGGATTCTTTTTTATCTTAAAGAACAGGCAAAGAAGGAAGATGGTCTGGCTTTTGCCATTAATGAAGAGGAGAAAAAAGAACTTAAAAACTGGCTCAACAAAAACTACAGGAATATATCATTTATAAAAAATAAAATAGCTAGCAGGCAGGTTGAAGTTGTTTTTCAGCCTATTGTTAATTCAAAAACCAAGGAAATTGTCCATCTGGAAACCCTTGCTAGAATAAAGGATAAAGGAAAGCTTATTTCCCCTGGAATATTTTTGGATCTTTTATATGAACTTGATCTTATGAAAGAATTAGACTTTCTGGTTTTAGACAGGATAATAGAAAAAAAAGACAGAATTAAAAATCTATCAACAAGTATATTTATAAACGTAAGTTCAGGCTCTTTTTCCCAAAAAGACTTTTTAGACCATCTTAAATTCTTTATAAGAAATATGAAAAACTTTAATATAACCTTTGAAATAACAGAACAGGAGTTGTTAAAGGATGTGGAAGTCCTATCACAATTAAAAAATGAATTTCCTAAAATCAGGTTTGCAATAGATGATTTTGGAACAGGATACTCTTCACTGAGGCTTGTGGCAAATCTTGCTGAAAATAAGATACTTCATATTTTAAAGATTGATAAGTCTCTTATATTAAATCTCCCTGAAAAAATGTTTACCCAGAAAGTTGTAAGGGCTATATCCCTCCTTTCTAAAAGTCTGGGGATCAAAACTGTTGCAGAATTTGTTGAGGATGAAGAAACCTGGAATATTGTTAAGGAATTAAATGTTGATTATACCCAGGGGTTTTTTATATCAAAGCCGGAGACCATAGAAGAGCTTCTAATCTCAAAACTTGAAAAAATATAAAAAAGATATATTTATTGAATCATAAAAACCCCCAAAATTCTTTAAATCACATAAGTATTTCTGATATAATATAAAATTGTTTTTCTGGATTTTAGCTTTTAAATACGAGTGGTTTTTGCTAAGTTGACGTTGAGTCCTTTATTTACTATAATTTTAGTTTGTTTTTATATTTTGAAGGAGGTATTAGTGTGCCAACAATAAACCAGCTAGTAAGAAAAGGAAGAGAAAAGGTAAAGAAGAAATCTAAAGCTCCAGCTTTAGAAGGAAACCCACAAAAAAGAGGGGTTTGTGTAAGGGTTTATACCACAACCCCAAAAAAGCCAAACTCTGCTTTAAGGAAGGTTGCAAGGGTAAGACTTTCAAATGGATACGAAGTAACTTGCTATATTCCGGGGATCGGACATAACCTGCAGGAACACTCAATTGTTCTCGTGAGAGGTGGAAGGGTAAAGGATCTACCTGGTGTAAGATACAAGATAATCAGGGGAGCCCTTGATGCTGCAGGGGTTAAGGATAGAAGACAGTCCCGTTCTAAATACGGAACAAAAAGACCAAAACAATAAATAAGAGGTAAGAATAATGCCAAGAAAAGGACCAGTTAAACCAAGGGAAATAATGCCAGATCCAATTTATAAGGATGTTCTTGTCCACAAACTAATAAACAAAGTTATGAAAGATGGAAAAAAATCAAAAGCTGAAAAAATAGTTTATACGGCAATGCAAATTTTAGCTGAAAAAACTGGTGAAGAGCCTTTAGCAGCCCTTCACAAAGCAATTGAAAATATAAAGCCGGTTCTTGAAGTAAGACCAAGAAGGGTTGGTGGTTCAACATACCAGGTTCCAATGGAAGTTCCCCCAAGAAGACAGATTTCTTTAGCTTTAAGATGGCTTGTAGAGGCTGCAAGAAATAGAAGCGGTAAAGGTAATTACACAATGATTGAGAAACTTGCAAATGAACTTTATGATGCATACAACGAAAGAGGGGCTGCAGTTAAGAAGAAAGAAGATACCCATAGAATGGCAGAAGCAAATAAAGCATTTGCCCATTACAGATGGTAATAAAAATTATTGAAAATTTTTAATCAAAAATTAAATTTTTGCCTTTAATCAAAAGAACTTGGAGGAAAAAAGAAAATGGCAAGGCAAGTGCCAATAGAAAAATTAAGAAACATAGGTATTGTTGCCCACATTGATGCTGGGAAAACAACAACGACAGAAAGAATTCTGTTCTATACAGGTAAAACATATAAAATTGGTGAGGTGCACGAAGGTGCAGCCACCATGGACTGGATGGAACAGGAAAAGGAAAGGGGTATTACAATTACCTCAGCAACAACAGCTGCATACTGGAAGGGACACCAGTTAAACATAATTGATACACCAGGGCACGTTGACTTTGGTGTTGAAGTTGTCCGTTCTATGAAGGCTCTTGATGGAATTGTTTTTGTATTTTCTTCTGTTGAAGCTGTTCAGCCCCAGTCTGAAGCAAACTGGAGATGGGCAGATAAATTTGGTGTTCCAAGAATAGCCTTTGTAAACAAAATGGACAGGGTTGGGGCTGATTTCTTCAAAGTTTATGAAGACATTATTGAAAAGCTTGGAGCAAAACCGGTTCCTATACAGGTTCCTATAGGAAAGGAAGATAACTTTGAAGGTGTTGTAGATCTTTTTGAAATGAAGGCTTATATCTGGAGAGGAGACGAGCTTGGGGCAAAATATGATGTAACTGACCAGATACCTGAAGATGTGAAACCTGTTGCAGAAGAATGGCGTGAAAAGATGATTGAGGCCATTGTTGAAACAGATGAAGAGCTTATGGAAAAGTACCTGGAAGGAGAAGAAATATCAGTAGAAGAGCTAAAGAAGGCTTTAAGAAAGGCTACTATAAATAGGGAACTGGTTCCAATGCTTTGTGGTTCTGCATTCAAAAATAAAGGTGTTCAACCTCTGCTTGATGCTGTAATAGATTTTCTACCATCTCCTGTTGATATGCCGCCTGTTAAAGGGGTTAATCCAAACACAGGAGAAGAGGAAGAGAGACATCCATCAGATGATGAGCCATTCTGTGCTTTAGCGTTCAAAGTTATGGCTGATCCTTATGCTGGACAGCTTACATACTTCAGAGTTTATTCTGGAGTTGTTAAAGCTGGGGACACAGTTCTAATAGCAAATAAAAATAAAAAAGTAAGGGTCGGTAGAATTCTCAGAATGCACGCAAACCAGAGGGAAGAAATTACAGAGGTTTATGCTGGTGATATTGCTGCTGCTGTAGGTCTTGATACTGTTACAGGGGATACATTAACAGCTCCAGATGCACCAATAGTTCTTGAGTCTATGGAATTCCCAGAACCTGTTATTGCTATGGCTATAGAACCAAAAACAAAATCAGACCAGGAAAAATTATCACAGGTTTTAAATAAATTTATGAAAGAAGACCCAACATTTAAGGTAACTGTTGATCCGGAAACAAACCAGACACTTATCCACGGTATGGGTGAGCTTCACCTTGAGATTATGGTTGACAGAATGAAAAGGGAATACGGAATAGAGGTTAATGTAGGTAAGCCACAGGTTGCATATAAAGAAACAATTAAGAAAAAGGCAGTTGGTGAAGGTAAATTTATCAGACAGTCTGGTGGTAGGGGTCAGTATGGTCACGCAATTATTGAGATTGAACCCCTTGAAGGAAAAGATTATGAGTTTGTAGATAAAATTGTTGGTGGAGTAATTCCAAAAGAGTATATACCTGCTGTTGATGCAGGTATTCAGGAAGCAATGCAAAACGGAATTGTTGCTGGATATCCTGTAATCGGTGTTAAGGCTACACTTTTTGACGGTTCATTCCACGAAGTTGACTCTTCTGAGATTGCTTTTAAAATTGCCGGTTCAATGGCATTCAGGGAAGCAGCCCAAAAGGCAAACCCTGTTTTACTTGAGCCTATTATGCTTGTGGAAGTTGACACCCCTGAGGAGTATATGGGAGATGTAATGGGAGACCTCTCTAAAAGAAGAGGAAAAATTTTAGGTTCAGAGAAGAAAGGAACTACAATGACAATAAAGGCAGAAGTTCCACTTGCGGAAATGTTCGGATATGCAACAGATTTAAGATCTTTAACACAGGGTAGAGCTACATTCTCAATGGTATTCCAGAAATATGAAGAAGTTCCAAAAAATATTGCCGATGAAATAGCTGGCGAAAGAGCCAAAGCTACAAGTTAATAACTAAAAATTTTGTTGAAAATAAAAGGAGGTAAATAAAGAAGATGGCAAGAGAGAAATTTGAGAGGAAAAAAGAGCACGTAAACGTAGGGACAATAGGGCACGTAGACCACGGGAAGACAACAT
>CAZHWB010000033.1:0-13096 GCA_964536105.1 uncultured Aquificales bacterium
GAGGAGAATACTTTACAAGAATATCAGCTATCTTTTCCCCAACTTTTTCCCTCTCATTTATATAAAAAATCTCTCCTCCCATCTCCTTAAGCTTCCTGAAAAATCCGTCCCTTGTTGGATTTATAAGAACATCCTTAAGTAATATCTCAGAATCTGGAACTATAGCTGCCGCTGCTGCGAAAAAAGCTGCTGAGGATGGATCTGCTGGAACATCTATCTCTACTGGAGAAAGCTCTTTTTTCCCATTTATAGATACCCTGTAGGCATCCCTATCTTCTACCTCAATATCTGCACCCATTGCAGTAAGCATTTTTTCTGTGTGGTCCCTTGATTTTATCTTTTCCACAACGGTAACCTTTTCTTCTGTTAGACAACCGGCTATAAGAAGGGCAGATTTTACCTGGGCTGAAGACTTTTTGTTAAAAAACTCTATACCTGTAAGGTTTCTACCCCTTACACTTATAGGGAGGAGATTTCCTTCCTCCCTTCCATCTATCTGGGCATTCATCTCCCTTAGGGGATCAACAACCCTTGCCATTGGTCTTTTTCTTAAGCTGTCATCCCCTGTCATAGCAGAAAAGAATTTCTGTCCAGAAACAAGCCCAAGGGTTAACCTTGTTGTGGTTCCGGAGTTTCCCATATCAAGTATATCTTCAGGTTCTTTATATCCAAATAGATTAACCCCTTTGACCCTGAAGATATCTCCTTCTTCTTTAATATCTACCCCTAGACTTCTATATACAGAAACTGTAGTTAATGTGTCCCCGGCTTTTAAAAAGTTTTTTACTATACTTTCCCCATTTGCCAAGGATGTGAGTATTATAGATCTGTGGGAGATGGATTTATCTGAAGGAACCCTTAATTCTCCCAGTACTTTCTTTACTTTTGTTATTTTTATGTCCATTTAGACACCTTCAAATAAAAGTTTATAAACTATATATAGGATACCAACAATATTAAGCAATATTAAGAAAATAATAAGATAAAATTCCCTATTGCTTTCTTTATAACCTGGGAGTATATCTGGATTTAATGTGTACTTTGCCGCATCAATATGTTTTCCTTTCACCTCTGCTGAATTTTCAAGGAAAGCAGCCATTAAAGCCCTTGAGGACAGTATATTTATGATACGGGGAATTCCCTGGGAATATCTGTATATCTTTGATAATGCTGAGTTTGTAAATTTTACCTTTTCACCACCAGCTTCTTTTATGTGGTGAATTACATACTTTTTTGTTTCATCTTTTGTTAAAGGTTCAAGGAATACCTTACTTGTGATTCTCTGGTTTAACTGTCTTAACTGGGGCAGTTTAAGTTTTTCTTCAAGTTCCGGCTGACCTAAGAGGATAATCTGGACAAGTTTTTCTTTATCTGTTTCTAAATTTGAAAGGGTTCTAAGTTCCTCAAGGGTATCTATAGGCATATTCTGGGCTTCATCAACAATAATAAGAATTTTTTTACCATTTTTCACATTTTCAAGGAGAAACTCCCTAAACTTCTTTAAAAGATCATTTTTACTGGCTTCTTTAAGGCTGATATTTTCAATATTTAGTTCCTCAAATACAGCTTTAAGGAACTCCTCAGGGGTTAGATTTGGTGTTAGTATAAAGGCATACAAAAAAGAGTTATCATCAATATCAGAGAGAAATTTTCTTATAACTGTTGTTTTTCCTGTTCCAGGTTCCCCTATAATAACGCAAAAACCTTCCCCATGTTCTATTACATAATCTAAAAGGTTCAGGGCAAATCTGTGGGTTTTTGCCGGAAAAAAGTACTTTGGATCTGGTATTATCCTGAAAGGATCTTCCCTTAAGCCAAAAAATTCTAAATACGTCATATAGACAACCCTTTAGAAAAAAGATTTCACGTCATTATCAAATGACAGATCGTACAAAAACCACTTTTGCTCAGGTTTGTAAAAGTAAAATACAATTAATGAAATTCCATTTTTGTATTTTACTATATATGAAACTTTAAACAACAGGTCGTAAATCTCTTTTGTATGGAACTTTCTGTAGCCAATAATTTTTTTATCTTTTATTTCTGAAAGAAATTTTTTGAATGTTTTTACTGTTCTTTTGTTGATAGCGTTTTTTTCCACAGTCTTTAAAGTTTTTTCCTCTGGTAAGGAGGACATTATGTTTTCAGTAAAGTTAAGTATATCCTTTATATGGTTAAGTTCCTGGGAAAAAACGATAGAAAAGGAGAGTAAAAAAGCAGATATAACCTTTCCCATTTTTTCACCTGAAAAAGCCCCCTTAGGGGGCTTTATTTTACTTTCTATTTGCCTTTGCAAATACTTTTAGAGGTAATCCCCAGACTTTTGTGAAATACTCCCCTGCCTTGTGGTCAAACTCATCTTCTGGACTGTAGGTAGCCAACTTCTCAAAATAAAGACCATTTGGGGACTTCCTTCCAACAATCTGGGCATTGCCTTTGTAAAGCTTAAATCTTACAACCCCATTAACAAGCTGGGCTATTTCATCTGTAAATGCATCTAAAGCTTCCCTTAGCTTAGAAAACCAAAGACCATTATAAACAAGATCAGCGTAGGGCTGTGATATATGGGTAAGTTTGTAGTGGTACGTAAACCTGTCTAAAACAAGGCTTTCTATTTCATCATAAGCTTTTATCAGAATAAGTCCTGCTGGAGACTCATAAACCTCCCTTGATTTTATTCCTACAAGCCTGTTTTCTACCATATCAATTCTTCCTACACCGTGCTTTCCGGCTATTTCATTAAGATCCCAGATAAGTTTCCACAACTGGCTGTATCTTTTTCCGTTGATAGATACAGGTATTCCCTTTTCAAACTCAATCTCTATATACTCAGGTTCATCTGGAGCTTTTTCCGGATTTACTGTAATTTCAAAGGCATCTTCCGGAGGTTCCTGCCATATATCCTCTAAGGGACCTGCTTCTATAGCAACACCCCACAGATTTCTATCGTAAGAGTAAGGCTTTTCTTTTGTGGCTTTTACTGGAATACCGTGTTTTACAGCGTATTCTATCTCTTCTTCCCTTGATTTAAATTCCCAGTCCCTTACAGGGGCAAGTACCTCTATATCAGGGTCTAAAGCCCAGACAGATGTTTCAAATCTCACCTGATCGTTTCCCTTTCCTGTGGAACCGTGGGCTACATAATGGGCTTGATACTTATGGGCTAGTTCCACAAGTTTTTTTGATATAAGGGGTCTTGAAAGGGCTGAAAGTAGGGTGTATCTGTTTTCATAAAGGGCTCCACTTCTCATAAGGGGCATACAGTACTCCCTTGCAAACTCCTCTTTTATATCATCAACAATAGCCTCAACTGCCCCTGAAGCTTTTGCTTTTTCTGGAATTTCATCTAACTCTTCCCCCTGTCCTACATCGGCTGTGTAGGTGATAACCTCAAATCCCCTGTCTGTAAGCCATCTTACAATAACAGATGTATCTAATCCTCCAGAATAGGCCAAGATAACCCTTTTTTTCATAAACGCCTCCTTAAAGAATTTACAAAAATATTATAATTTCAAAAAACCTAATTTTTCTGTGGAGTTATTTCTCTACCTGTAGGTGAATATCTATAGTAACTTTCTGGAACGTGCTTCACAATTTCTTTAACAGCATTATCTATTAATACCATAACAGCTTTTTCCATAGGGGTGTTTTTATAAACCTCTAAGCCTCCGCCGAGTCCAACACTACCTGCAAGCCAGCCACCAAGACCACCTATCTTAAAGCTTGAAGCTTTTCCCTCCACCCGTGTAGAACTTAAAATTCTGCCTGTTCTTACATCTACAAGGCGTATAACAGCAGCTATGTAAGCATCCTGTTTTCCTATCTTTACACCTCCAATCATAGGAACTTTTGAAAGAAGTGCACCTACTCCACCACTTACTCCACCGGCATTAGGCTCAAAGGCAATAATAGAAGCTAAAACAATAATATCAGCTCCTTCCATAAGTCCTTTTTTAGGTGCCTGCCTTTGCTGAACATACCCAGATTGGGCGAGGTCTATTTCCTCTTTTAGAGCTTCAAATCCTTCTCCCCTTTCAAGAACAATGAATCTATCTGTCTGTAAAAGGGCATCAATAAGCATATCTTTAAGCCCTTCACCTATATCCCTGTAACATTTTGCCGCTTTACATTCAAAACGGGCAACAGCAATTCTCGCTTTAGGACCCTGGTATTTAACTGTTTCTGTTATATCCTTCTGGGTTGTTTGAATAGATGTTGTCTGAACACCGGCACATCCAAAAAGCAGAAAAACGATAGATAAAAAGAGATACCTGAACATTTTTTTGCCCCCTTGTTTATTATTTATGTAGATAATTTTAAATTACTGCTGTTTTTATGCAATGTAGCAAAAAGTTATAATTTTCCTCATAGTAATAATGAACCTTAAGGTTATTATAAAAGGGCGAAAACCACAAGGAGGATTAAAAGCATGGAGTATTTAACGAAGGAAGATGTTGAAAAGATGATAAAGGAAGGAAAATCATTAAAAGACATGGATTTTTCTTTTGCTGAGCTTGATGGTATTGATTTTTCAGGACAGGATTTATCAGGGGCAACATTTACAGGGGCTGAGGTAAGAAATGCAAATTTTGAAGGGGCAAATCTTGAAGGGGCGTTTATTGCCGATGCTGATTTTTCCGGCTCAAATTTTAAAGGGGCAAATTTATCCAGAGCTATTCTCCAGAGGGTAAACTTAAGGAAGGCAAATTTTGAAAATGCCGTTATGTACAGAACCCAGATGATGGTGTGTGATGCGACAGATGCAAACTTTACAAATGCAGATATGAGGGAAACAAGATTAGAGATCTCAAAACTTTTCAGGGCTAAAATGGATAAGGCAAATCTAAGTAATTCAAACCTTAGGGGTGTTGATTTTCAAAAGGCAAGCTTCATACAGACAAAATTCAGTAATTCTGATATGAGAAGGGCTAAGCTTCAGGGGGCGTGGTTTGAAAACGTGGAAGCTGATAATGTTATGGTTTATGGAAAAGCTCCATGGCTTGAAGGTTCTAAAGCAGAACTTGATATAGAGATGATAAAAGCTCCAAACTGGGATGATTAAAATGAAAAAGTATTTTTCCTTTTCAAATCTTCTAACTGGCTTTTTGCTTTTGTTTGCCGTTCTTTTTTACTTGTATCAAAAGGGATATATCCTTGCAAACTTTGAGAATATATCCCCCAGGGAAGCTTATGCTTTATTAAAAAAGGAAGATGATATTATTCTTTTAGATGTAAGAACCCCCCAGGAAGTTATCCATGATGGGAAGATAAAAGGTTCTATTCTCATTCCCCTTGACCAGCTGGCACAAAATATAGATAAATTAAAGAAATATAGAGATAAAAAGATTTTTGTTTACTGCAGAAGTGGAAATAGGAGTGTTTCAGCTTCAAGGCTTCTATCTTCCCTTGGTTTTAAGGTTTTTAACATAAGAGGCGGAATTAATGAATGGAAGGAGGAAGGACTGCCAGTCCAAAAAGAATGAAATTATACAACCATTTTAAAAGATATTTAGCTGACTTCATTGTTCAGGAAAAGATTTCCACCATAGAGGGAGGGGATTACCCCCTCTACATTTTGAAAAAATCAAATGTCTCCACTATGGAGGCTATCAGGCTTATAGGGAGATTTTTAAAAATACATCCTGCTGATATAGGATTTGCCGGTTTAAAGGACAAATTTGGTATCACATCCCAGTATATAACCCTTATTAAAGGTTCCTTCCCTGAAAAAATATGCTTTGTTCAAAGGCAAGGAAAATGGAAAAAGGTTGATTTTGTTAACTTTTACGAGGAAACAGGGTTTTGCATCCAGAAAATTGGGACAAGGGTAAAAAAAATTGAACTTGGGGAACTTGAAGGAAATTACTTTACAATTACCCTCAGGGATATATCTAAGGAATATAGGAGACGTATATACAAAAATATTGATCTTGTTTTAAAGTACGGATTTGCCAACTACTTTGGTGAACAGAGGTTTGGGAATTTAAAAGGACAAAAGTACTTTATACTTCCGTATCTTTTAAAGGGAGATTTCAGAAAAAGTATAGAAATTTACCTGAGAAATAAAGGATACACGGGGCGCCTGGATAACTGGGAAGAGGTTTACAGAAAGATGAAAGGCAAGCTTGAGATTTATGAAAGGGATTTTATACTTGGTTTGAAAAGGGGATTGAAACCAGAAAAAGCTTTTAGAATACTCCCTAAAAACATAAGACTTATGTTTAATTTCGCCTTTCAAAGTTTTCTCTGGAACAGGTATCTGTACAGATATATAAAAGAAAAATATCCATATAAAACAGTTGAGTTTATAAATAACTGGAAAATGGCGTTTTATCTTAGGGTTTATGATCTTGAATATCTAAAAGAGCTGGAAATTCCATATACAGGAAAAGAGTACAACGTCTGCGATGATATCCTGAGGAGGATTATAAAGCAGACATTAAGGGAGCAGGGTATAAAGGAAGAGGATATAAACAGGGATATTATAGGTATAAAAGTTTTAACAGATGGAAAAAGAAAGGCTGTTGTTTTTCCTGAAAATCTTAAAATTCAGGGAAAGAATAATAAAGCTTTAACCCTTCAGTTTTTCCTGCCTTCTGGCTCTTACGCAACAGTACTTTTAAGAAACCTTCTGTCATAAAACTGTCCATATCTTATCTACTATGATTTTGTCGGCTTTTTTTATTATTCCTCTGAAAATCTGTCCTTTTTCAAAATAACCAACACCCTTTGGAGTTCCTGTCATAATAATATCCCCATCTTCCAGTGAGAAGTATTCTTTTATTTTTTCTAAAATCTCATACGGTTTAAAAATCATTAAAGAAATATCCCCCTTTTGTTTTAAAGTACCGTTTATATAAAGCTCCATAGAAATTTTTTCCACATCATCAACAGGAACAAATTCAGAAAATACAGCTGATCTGTCAAAAGCTTTAGCTTTTTCCCAGGGTAAACCTTTCTTTTTTGCTATTTCCTGTTCCTCTACAAGGGTCAGGTCTATACCAAAACCAACTCCAACAATTTTTTCATTTTCAATAATAAAAGATATTTCCCCCTCATACCTGCATTTTTTCTGTGGTTTGTGTATATTTTCAGATATTGCTGAGTTTGGTTTTATGAAAAGAACTATATCATCAGGTATTTCATTTTCCAGCTCTTTTATATGTTCTACAAAATTTCTTCCTACACATACGATCTTTGTAGGAAAAATTTCTTTTTTGTTAAAGATTACCTTTTTCATTTTTTCCCTTATATGTTAAGTTTTAAATAAATATTACCTTAAGAGAGGTCTTTTATGGATATAAAACCCCATTCTATGCCTGTTGAAGATATTTTAAAGTATCTTCATACTTCCCTTAAGGGGTTATCCTGGAGTGAGGCAAAAAAGAGACTGGAACTTTTTGGTAAAAATACGCTGGAGGAAGAAGAGGAAAGTAATATTCTTATCCTTATAAGACAGTTTAACAGTCCCCTTGTTTTTATTCTCATAGCAGCGGCATTTATAACCTTCTTTATGGGGGATTATTTAGATTCAGGAATTATAACTGGGATTATTCTTATTAACGGTCTTTTAGGTTTTTTTCAGGAAATAAAGGCCAAGTCTTCCCTCCAATCTTTGAAAAAAATAACAGAAACTAAAACAACAGTTATCCGTGGGGGCTATGAAGCCCAGATACCTGTTTCTGATGTTGTCCCTGGTGATATTGTTGTAGTTTCAGAGGGGGATATAGTCCCAGCTGACATGAGGCTGATAGAAGCAACAGGTCTGCTTGTAGATGAGGCTATTTTGACAGGTTAAAGCATACCTGTTTATAAGGAGGCTAAAGTTATTCTTCCGGAAGATACCCCTGTATATGAAAGAAAAAATATTCTCTTTAAAGGGACTGTTGTTGTTAGAGGTAAGGGAAAAGGGGTTGTTTATGCAACAGGAAAAGATACAGAGGTTGGAAAAATTGCAGAAAAAATTAAGGAGAAGTCCCCGGATACACCTCTCCAGAGGGCAATAAAAGAGTTCTCAAAAAAATGGATTATCCTTTTACTTGGTATTTTATCGGTTATTTTTGTAATAGGTATTCTACAGGGAAGGGACTTTTATACCCTGTTTTTACTTATTGTTTCTGAGCTTGTGTCTTCAGTCCCAGAGGGACTTCCCCTTGTGGTTACATTTATTCTTGTAATTGGGGCTGTCTATCTTGCAAAGAAAAAAACATTTGTGAAGTATCTTCCTTCTGTAGAAACCCTGGGAAGTGCTACTTACATAGTTTCTGATAAAACAGGAACTATTACCGAGGGTAAACTGAAGGTTAAAGATTTTTATGCAACTGAAAAACTTAAGCTTCTGCTGGGGGCTGCTTTATGCAATGATGCTTATGACGGTAAGGGAGATCCTCTAGAGGTTGCAATCTTACACTGGCTTGATTCTATAGGTTTTGATTGGAAAAAGGTCAGGGAAGAGTACCCAAGGATATGGGAGCACCCCTTTGATACAAAACTCAGACTTATGGCTACCATAAATGAGGTTTATGGGAAAAAATTTCTTTTTGTTAAAGGGGCTTTTGAAAGTTTAATGAAAATTGCTGAAAATGATGTTTCCCAGTTAAAGAAAATCCACGATCAGATGGCAAGGAAGGGATTAAGGGTTATAGCTGTTGGATATGCTGAAGTGGATAGTATCCCTGAAAATATTATGAATATAAAAATAACAGTAGTCGGCCTTATAGGATTTTTAGACCCTCCAAAGGAAGGGGTCAAAGAAGCTGTTTTAACAGCCAAAAGGGCAGGTATAAACGTCATGATGGTTACAGGGGACAGTCTTCCTACCGCTGTAGCCATTGCTAAAGATGTTGGTATATATACAGAGGAAGACATTGCATTAAAAGGTGAAGACCTTAATAAATACTCTGATGAAGAGCTGTATACAGTTTTAAAGCGGGTTTCTGTTGTTGCGAGGGCTACACCAGAAGACAAGTACAGGATTGTAAAGGTTCTACAGCAAAATGGGGAAATTGTAGCTGTAACAGGTGATGGGGTTAATGATGTCCCGGCTTTAAAGGTTGCTGACCTTGGAATAGCTATGGGCTCAGGAACAGATGCAGCTAAAGAAGTGGCAAAGATGGTTATAACAGACAACAACCTTAAAGTTATTGTTGATGCTGTAAAATATGGAAGAAATATAGCCCTAAACCTTAGAAAAACTATTTATTATCTACTATCCTGCAGTTTTGGGGAGATAGGTCTTATCTCTTCAGCATTTTTGATGAACTTTCCCCTTCCCCTGCATCCTATACAGATACTGTGGATAAATGTTGTAACTGAAGGGGTTCAGGATAAAACATTTGCCTTTAACAAAGAAGAAAAAGATTTAATGAAGGAAAAACCCAAAAAACCTGAAAAAACATTTTTTGATAAAAAACAGCTTATAGATATTATCTTCTCTGGAAGTATTATGGCTGTGCTGTCCCTTTCTTTATTTCTGGTATTTTTACAGAAAACAGATCTTAAACACGCCATGTCTATGGCTTTTGTTTCACTGGTTGTAAATCAGTGGTTTAACGGTTTTCAATCTATCATAACCCAGCCGTTTTTGCTTGATATAAGAAAAAGTCTTACTATAAATCCCTATATGTTTGTAGGTGTATCTATTGGCCTTGTTTTACAGCTTCTTGCAACTTACCTCTTCCCTGATTGGCTCCATATGGTTCCATTATCCCTGGAGGATTGGTTAATTATTTTTGGTGTTGGTGTTGGGTTTTTCTTTATTGTTGAGATTAAAAAATGGATAGAGTTTTTATTCCTGAATAAGGGGAATATCTGATGGAATACTGGTTTATATTTTTCTCCCTGGCAGGTGTTATATTTTTTTCTGGAAAAAATCTCATTAAGTACGGGGATATCCTTTCTGAAAAGTTAAATATAGGGAAAACAATCTTAGGAGTTGTTTTTATAGCCTCTATAACCTCCCTTCCTGAACTGATAACAGGAATAAGCGCATCGGCATATGTAGGTGCCCCTGATCTTGTAGGGGGGGATGTTTTAGGAAGTTGTATGGCAAATTTGCTGATACTTGCAGTTTTAGACGCTTATGTTAAAGATCAGCCATTAACAACAAAAGTTCACCACGGTTTTACAATCTCATCTGCATTCGGGATAATCCTCATATCAGTTGCATCTTCCGGGATACTTTTAAAGGAGGTACTACCTGAAATAGGATGGGTTAGTGTTGTATCTTTTGTGATTATCATTATTTACATTTTTGCTGTAAAGATCACAGCCAGTTATGAAAAAAGACTTATAAAGGAGGTTTCTAAAGAAATAAAATACAGGGATATTTCCACTAAAGAAGCCTTTTTCAAATATATGTTTAATGCCTTTATTATTGTTATTGCTGCCACATTTCTTCCTAAAGTTGGACATATACTTGCAGATATGTACGGAATATCAGAAACATTTTTTGGAAGTCTATTTATCGCAGTTTCTACATCCCTTCCAGAGTTAGCGGTTTCAATAGCAGGAGTAAAGCTAAATCTTATACAGGTTGCTGTAGCGAACCTCCTTGGGAGCAATATTTTTAATATCTTTATCCTTGCTGTATCTGACTTTTTTTATACAAAAACTTCAATATTTAGAGATATGTCTTTAAAAAATACAATTCCTGCTGTTTTTTCTGTTTTGATGACATCAATTGTTATTATAGGGCTTGTTTATAAAGCCCAGAGGAAGGAATTTCCCCTGGGAATAGAATCAATATTCCTTATTATTTCTTATTTAGTTGGTCTGTATTTTATCTTTATCTCTTAAATTTCTTATAAAAAAGGATGTTAAAAGCAGTATTAAAAATAGTAACGAAATATCATTTTTATCTGATAAAGAACACCCTCCGCCGCTGTTTGATGGTTGAGAAACAGGGGTTTCATCCCTGCCATCTGCTGTATCTGTAGGAACAGCTATACCAGATGGGTCAACAATAACTCCATTTACCTTTCCATCCTGATCGTAAATTCCACCATCTTCCAGGGATACCATTACGTATTTATACCCAGGAATAAGACCATTTTTCCATTGTTTACCATCTCTACTTGATTTTACATCCTCTACAGTAGTATATCTGCCGCTGCTGTCGTACTTTATATAAACGGCATTTTCTGGAATTGGATCAGGAAGTTTTATGATAATATCAACAGCTTCATTTGATTTTATATTTTCTATGGAAAATCCAAATGTCCCATAGGGAAAGCTAAATCCTTCTAAACTATATGTGTCTTCATACACGGGACTTTCCTTACCGCCTAAAGGTTTAATTACAGCATCATTGTCTAAAACTAAAAACTCAATATTTTTTCCTTTTAGACTTTCAGGGATTTTTTCTTTTTCTGATAACCTTTTAAATACAGTTTCATCAAATAAAATACTTATCCTGTTTCCCTTTTTATATCCCTTTCTATCCTCAATGTAGTCCGGTACATTGTCCCCATCTGAATCAGTATCTGCAAAATCAGGAATTCCATCTTTGTCTGTATCGTTGTCCCCTTCTATATGGTCTGGTATCCCGTCATTATCTGTATCTAACTGTGGAGGAGTATCATCATTATCCTGAGTGCCTTCCTCCTGGTCATCAACAGTTCCTTTTATGTTCAGTATAACAACGGAAGTATCATTTTTTACACCGTCAATATCTATCCTGTCTAAATCAAGAGGTAAAGGCTGTTTGTAAACTGTTTTTGTTAATGTATCTACAACATATATATCCGGATTTTCCGGGGATATAATATCTATCTTAGTTCCTTTTTTTATTACAAGGCCGACTGTCTTATCTATATTTCTTAAATTAAGAATAGAAATAAGGCTGTCTGGTATTTCCAGGAATTTTTTGATATTCCCATCTGTTGATATTTTTATGGATTGGTCTAAGGTGTTGTTTCCCTGTGGAGCTGGAACTGCTGAAATATTTACAGGGTCAGACCATCCCCTTAGTCCTGAATCATCTGTGATTTTTAATATGTAGTTTTTATCTACATCCATTATAAATGTAGGAATTGATATATAGTTTTTAGGTCTGGGAATAGTTCTATCAATGACTGGATTACCATCGCCATCCTCAAGTAAGAGATGGATATTTCCTGATACATTCCCTACGGCTATTTTTGTTATATATTCATCCTGATATAAAAGGTTAACAACAGGTTTTAAAAGGGTTACGACTGCTGTAACGTTTATGGTTTTACTGCCTGCTTCTGTTTTTATTGAGATAGTAGCTGAAATTTCACCGCTTTTTGTAGGAATTAGTTTTAAATGCAGGCTGCAGCTTACACCTGGATCTAACATTGAGGGACATCTGTTTATAAGCTCAAAGTTATTTTCATCGGTTATAGATGCAGAGATGATTTTTAAAGGGATATTACCTTTATTTGTAATTGTAAAGATCTTTTCGGCAGTTTTATCTATTTGAACTTCCCCAAAGTCAATAAGATCAGTGCTGACTGCAAAATCTTTTATTTCTGGGAATGAATTTTTATCAAGGGGGTCTGTTCCTGCATTTATTTCTTCTATATTAGAAAAACCGTCATTATCACTATCCATTTCTGAATCGTTATAGTAAGGATTAAGACCAAACTGTATTTCCCTTTTATCAGGGATACCGTCATTGTCTGAGTCTGTGTCTAAAGCATCTATAATGCCGTCATTATCTGTATCCTTTCCACCCTGGAATTCTAAGTCGTCTGTAATACCATCATTGTCAGAATCCCTATCATAAGGATCAAGACCAAATTTTCTTTCCAGATAGTCTGGTAGAGTGTCGTTATCAATGTCAAGGAAGCTGACCTGAATTGTTATTCTTCCTGACACATTTCCTACCCTATTTTCTCCGTATATCTCTAAAACGTTTGACTTTCTCTCAGTTATCAGGTAGGTTTCATGTAGCACATCTGAACTTAAAATTTCATTACTATTCAAAAAGATTTTAACCAGATCTGCATTTTTAACTTCACCTATTTTTTGATTATTTAGGAAAACATTTCCATCATTTACAGCTAAAGAAGGAAAGGTTTCACCAATTTGTAAAGATATTTCTGATGAAGATATATGAATTGATGGAGGT
>CAZHWB010000034.1:0-13612 GCA_964536105.1 uncultured Aquificales bacterium
GAAATCGGAGTTTATGGAATGACAGTTTCTGAAGCAAAAGGGTTTGGAAGACAAAAAGGACATACTGAGCTCTACAGAGGGGCAGAATACGTTATTGATTTTCTTCCTAAACTTAAGATAGAAATTGTTGTTGATGATTCAATGGTTGAAAAGGTTGTAGAAACGATAGCAAATGCTGCAAGAACAGGAAGAATTGGTGATGGAAAAATATTTGTAATTCCTGTTGAGGATGTTATTAGAATAAGAACAGGTGAAAGAGGACCAGAAGCTATTTAATTATAAATTTTAATAATGGAGGTATTTTAGATGGCTATGATTCAGTGCCAGACACCAGACGACGTTTTAAGGGTTATTTCAGAAAAGGGAATAGCATTTATTGATTTTAAGTTTTCAGATCCATTTGGTCAGTGGCAGCACTTAACAATACCAGCCCACGAATTTTCTGCAGAAAGTTTTGAAGAAGGAATTCCTTTTGACGGATCTTCCATTAGAGGATGGAAAGGAATTCAAGAATCCGATATGCTTCTTATTCCTGATCCAAAATCAGCGTTTATTGATCCATTTATAGATGATCCTACAATCTCTCTTGTTTGTGACGTTGTTGATCCGATAACAAGGGAAGCTTACAGCAGAGATCCAAGACAGATAGCAAAAAAAGCTCTTGAGTTTTTAAAATCAACAGGAATTGGGGACATAGCATACTTTGGGCCAGAAGCAGAATTCTTTATCTTTGACGAGATTAAATTCAGCAATGGGCCAAACCATGCTTACTACGAGGTTGACTCTATAGAAGGATGGTGGAATACAGGAAGGGAAGAAATGCCAAATCTTGGATATAAAACCCCCTACAAAAGAGGATACTTCCCTGTACCACCATTAGACAAAACATTTGATATAAGAAGAGATATGGTTAAAACCCTCGAGGAAGTAGGTATCACTGTAGAAAGGGAACACCACGAAGTTGGAACAGCTGGACAAGGTGAGATTAACTTTAGATTTTCCGATATTGTAACAACTGGAGACAACGTTCTTAAATACAAATATGTTCTTAGAAATGTAGGATACAGACACGGGAAATATGTAACATTTATGCCTAAGCCAATTGCCGGAGACAACGGTTCAGGAATGCATATACACTTTTCTATATGGAAAGGCGGAGAAAATATGTTTGCTGGAGACCAGTATGCAGGTCTTTCTGAAATAGCTCTATACGCTATTGGTGGAATTATAAAACACGGAAAGGCTATTGCAGCATTTACAAACCCAACAACAAACTCTTACCACAGACTTGTTCCAGGATTTGAAGCCCCTGTAAGACTTGCTTATTCTGCAAGAAACAGATCTGCTGCTATCAGAATACCTATGGGTTCTGCATCTCCAAAAGCTAAAAGAATAGAAGTAAGATTCCCAGATGCTTCATCTAATCCATACCTTGCTTTTGTTGCCCTGCTAATGGCTGCAATAGATGGTATTGAAAATAAAATCCACCCAGGAGAGCCATTAGATAAAGACATTTACTCTTTACCACCTGAAGAGCTTGCAAATGTTCCATCTACACCTGCTTCACTACAGGAAGCTATAGATGCCCTCAAAGAAGATATGGACTTCCTTTTAAAAGGCGGTGTAATGGACGAAGACTTTATCAATATGTGGATTGAAACAAAGCAGGAAGAAGTTGATGCCATAAGACTTGTTCCACATCCAAAAGAGTTTGAGCTTTACTACGATATTTAATTAACCAAAGGGGCCCTACGCCCCTTTGATTTTCTCCATTTCTCTTTTTTCTATTTCTTCTAAGAGTTTATCTATATATGTGAAAAACTCTTTTGTGCTGTTTTCTGCCATTGTGAAATCCTGGATTATACGTTCCTTGTTTTCTAATACCCTGTCCTTTCCTTTCACAAACTCCACAGCATCAAGTATATGGACATGTATCTCTTTATGGGGCTTTTCAAGTTTTTTAAATGGCTCCATATCCTTAAACAGCTGAACACCTTTTGAATAGTACCATTTACTAAAATCACAGCTCTTTTCATCTGGTATGTCCTCTGATGCACTTCCATGGAAGATGGAGCTGTAAGCCCTGTTTTTAAAGATAATATGATTTAGTTTCTGAAGGGTTATAAAACTTGTATGCTTAATTATATTTGCTATTGCAAAAGTTTTATTTGCATTCATTGATACATTTTTCACTACTTCTTTAAAGTCCTGTATTGTTTTATTGGATTCTCTGGCAATATTGGACATTTCCTGGGCATTTTTATAACTTCTTTTGCTGTCTTGAACCAGTTGATTTATTGTTTTATCAATTTCTTCAGTTGCCCTTGCGGTTTTTTCAGCAAGACTTCTAACCTCGTCAGCAACAACAGCAAAACCTTTTCCATGTTCTCCAGCCCTTGCTGCTTCTATTGCTGCATTTAAAGCGAGGAGATTAGTTTGTTCGGCAATCTCTTTTATCAGTTTAAGAATACTGCTGATATTTTCTGTTTTTACAAAAAGCTCTTCAGAGATTTTATTAGTCTCTTCAACATAATTTATAAGAGATTTTAACTTCTCTGTAAGGTTATCAACCTCTCTAAGACTTTCCTGGGATACAGAAACAGTTTCATTGCTTGCTGTCTGAATAAGATTATTTTTCTCTACTATTTTAAGTAAGTCTTCTTTTATGAGAAGAAGTCCGTGGGTTATACCTCCACCAAGTTTTGAAAGTTCATTATTAATTCTTATCCTTTCTATAAGCTTATGATTTTCTTCTATAGTTTTTAGAGGTTTGTTAAGTTGTTCAGCTACAACTTTAAAAGTCCCCCGAAAACCTTCTGAAACAACTTTTCTAAAAAACCTTTCCTTTGCTGCATACTCTAAAGGAGCTTTTATTTCCCTTAAAAATACCTCTACCTGATCAAAAAAATCATTAAGGGCATTAACAAGTTCCAGAAGTTCCCCTTTATCCTTTGATAAAACAATTCTGTCTTCTAAATATCCCTGGGAACCTTCTTTTAATATACTTGTTATTCTTTTTAGTAAAGATTTGATTTTGTTAACATTTATAAAAATAACCCATGCAAGGAGAAAATTAAGAATGTTTAACACCCTTATCCAATCAAAACCATACTTGAAAATTTCTATACCTAAGGTGATGGTAAAAATGAATATTGATGCTATATTTGCATACTGAATTTTAGAGAGTGAAGATAAATTCTGCATAATCTTTTCCCTCCAGTTTCAAAACATTTTCCAGTACCTCTAACCCTGCCTGTAAGCCTCCTGTTTCTTCAGCTTTTTTCATTTCCCTGTATATTTCACTTATAACCTCCACAGCTTCCTTTTTTGGCTTTCTTCTATCTGAGTGGTAGCCTATTATTTTTGAACCAGATGTATCAAAAGATGGGGTAACATGGGCAAATACCCAATAGTAATAGCCATCTTTTGCCAGATTTTTCACATAACCCCAAAACTCTTCTCCCCTCTGGATAGTATCCCAAAGGAGCTTAAAAACAGATCTGGGCATATCTGGATGTCTGACAATATTATGGTTTTTTCCAATAAGCTCCTCTTCTGAATAGCCAGATATTTCTATAAATGTGGTATTTGCGTACTTTATTATTCCCTTAAGATCTGTTTTTGAAACTAAAAATCTGTCTGATGGAATTTCCCTTTCTATATCTACAGGGTTGACATGTATTTTTCCCATACTTCACTCTCCCCTGAAATACTGTTGGCTATTTATTATGGGAGTTTTTTACTATATTTTTAGAAGAAATCTTTTTATTGAAAGGTATTTTCTAAAGTATAATTTTAGTCTTATCTACATTTACATTTTTCTGAGGTTTTTTATGGCTGATTTTGATACAATCGTCCCCCATGATGATCAGACTGAAAGGGCTGTTTTAGGGGCAATATTACTAGACCCGACTGTAACAGATGTTGTTCTGAACATATTAAAACCTGATGATTTTTATAATATAAAACACAGGATAATATATGAGGCTGTTATTGAGCTTTCAGAAAAAGGGGAAATCCCAAGTTTCCTTGTTGTTAAAAACTTTCTTGACTCAAAGGGTAAGTTGGAGGAAATAGGAGGTGAGGGGTATTTAGCCCTTGTTATAAATGATGCAGCACCATCTTCTACAATAGAAACTGTAGCCAGACAGGTAAAAGAAAAATCTATAGTTAGAAATCTTATACAGATAGCCCAGAATATAATCCAAAAATCAAAACAGTACAAAGATGTTAATGAACTTATTGAGGAAGCAGAAAGCCAGATTTTTAAAATAAATGAAGAGAGGACAATATCCCATTATTATGAGCTGAAGGATGTCATAAAAGATACCCTCCATATAATAAATGAGCTATCAAAAAAGGAAACTGTAGTAACTGGGATACCTTCAGGGTTTTATGATCTTGATAGACTTACAACCGGTTTTCACCCGGGGGATCTTGTTATAATAGCTGCAAGGCCAGCTATGGGAAAAACCTCCTTTGCCCTGTCAATTCTTCATAATGTTTCTGTGGTGGAGAAGTACCCGGCAGTCTTTTTTTCTTTGGAAATGTCAAAGGAACAGATTGCAATGAGGCTTATGTCCCTGGAGGCAAGAGTCCCCCTGAAAAAGGTAAGGTCTGGATTTTTAAGTAATGAAGAGATGGAAAAACTTGCTGAAGTTTCTGTAGAACTTTCATCTGCCCCTATCTATATAGATGATACAGCCTCCCTGTCTATACTTGATCTACGGGCAAAGGCAAGAAGACTAAAAAAAGAGAAGGATATACAGCTTATTATTGTTGATTATCTTCAGCTAATGCGTTCCCATAGAAGAACAGAAAACAGACAGCAAGAAGTAGCTGAGATATCAAGGGGATTAAAAGCTGTAGCAAAAGAGTTATCTATACCTGTTTTAGCTTTAGCCCAGCTTTCCAGACAGGCTGAACTTCGCTCAGATAAAAGGCCCCAGCTTGCAGATTTAAGGGAAAGTGGATCTATAGAGCAGGATGCAGATCTGGTTATGTTTATACACAGACCCGAGTATTACAAAAAAAATCCAACCCCAGAGGAGGAAGGTCTTGCAGAAATCATAATAGCAAAACAGAGGAATGGTCCTACAGGGGTTGTAAACTTAGCCTTTATAAAAGATATAACAAGATTTGAAAATCTTGCTAAAGGAGATTACCAGGAAGTAGAAGAAGCTGATGGTATAATAGAAGAGCCTCCTTTTGAAGTTGAAGAGGTAGGAGATAATCTTGATCTGTTAGAACTTGATGAGGATATAGTGGATCTGTAAATGGAAAAACTAAAAGAGTTTGTGGAACATGTTGGTAACGCAACTATTCTTTTCCTTCAGGCATTGTGGGTATCTGTAAAATCCCCTCCAAAATTAAGACATATTTTCAAGTATATGTATGAAATCGGGGTTACAGCGGCTCCTTTAATAGCAATAACTGGATTTTTTACAGGTGGGGTTCTTGTTGTTGAAACATACCCTACTTTCCATAAGTTTAACGCAGAGTTTTTGATAGGGGCTTTAGTATCCCTTTCCCTGTCAAGGGAGCTTTCCCCTGTGCTTGTAGCACTGCTTGTAACTGCAAGGTCAGGTTCGGCAATAGCTGCAAACATAGGAACCATGAGGATTACAGAGCAGATTGATGCACTGGAGGTTCTCGCTGTAGACCCTATAAAATATCTCATATCCCCAAGGCTTATAGCAGCACTTATAATGGTCCCTTCCCTTGTGATTTTATCCTATGCTTCAGGTATTTTAGGAGGGTACTTTGTAGGAACACAGCTTTATTCTATAAATCCGTATCTTTTTGTAGAAAAGATGAAAGATCTTACAGAGCTGTACGACATCATAGGAGGCCTTTATAAATCTATAGGGTTTGCTGTAGTTATTGTTACTGTGTCCTGTTATTTTGGATATGTTACAAAGGGCGGTGCAGAGGGTGTAGGTAGATCCACAACCACAGCTGTTGTAGTATCATCTGTTTTGGTATTGATTTTAGATTATTTCCTCACAGCCTTAATATATTAAGGCTGGGGCTTTGAAAAGCCCCTATTTGTTGCTTACATTTTTATATTTATTTGCCTTTTTTGTAAATTGATCCCAGTTTTCAGGACCAAACGGGGAAATTTCCCTTAATCTTTCTATAACCTTAGGATACGTTTCAAGTATGTAATCTATATCAGCCTCTGTATTTTCCCTTCCTAATGAGAAAACGATAGAACCGTTTGAAGCTTCCTTTTCTACACCAATTGCTGCAAGGACGTGGGACTGCTTTAAAGCATAAGACACACATGCAGAACCTGATGCAGTATAGGTTTTGTTTATATCAAGCATAAGGAGCATAGCTTCCCCTTCAATGTACATAACAATGAGGGAAAGATGATTTGGTAATCTTTTCTCAGGATGACCTGTGAACTTTATGTAAGGGATTTTTTCTTCAATACCTTTTTTTAGCTTATCCCTGAGGGCTTTCAATCTGTTTACCCTATCATCCATCTCCTTTATAGCAAGTTCCGCTGCTGCTCCCATTCCGACAATAAGGGGCACCGGCTCTGTACCTGCCCTTCTTCCACCCTCCTGAATACCTCCTTCAATAAGGGGTTTAAGTCTTACACCTTTTTTAACGTATAAACCACCAACCCCTTTAGGGGCGTAAAAATAATGGCCTGTGAAAGATGCCATATCAAGACCCCATTCCTCAACCTCAACAGGGGTATGTCCCACTGCTGCAGCAATATCAGAGTGGAAAACAACCCTTGGATTTTTTTCTTTTGCTGCAGCTACAAGGGCAGGCATATCTTGAAGGGTTCCTATCTCTCTGTTGGCGTATCCAATAGAAACAAGTATTGTATCCTCTCTAACAGCTTCAGCCACTTTTTCAGGGGATATAATCCCGTATTCATCAGGCTGGAGATATGTGATTTCAAATCCCTCTTTTTCTAATGTTTTGCAGGAGTGTAGGACAGAATGATGCTCAATAGCTGAAACTACTATATGTTTACCCCTTCTTGTTATACCTGGGGCTTTTGCAAATCCCTTTATAGCAAGATTATTTGCCTCTATAGCCCCAGATGTATAGACAATATCCTCAGGCCTTCCAATATTTAAAAGTTCTGCAACCTGTTCCCTTGCTCTGTTTATAGCCTTTTTAGCCTCAACACCTAATTTATGTAAAGATGTTGGATTTCCAAATTTTTCCCTGAAATAAGGCATCATAGCTTCTATAACTTCTTCTGCCACTGGTGTTGTTGCAAGATGATCAACATATACTATTCCCCTTGTTTCAATCATAATAAAGCCTCCTTACTGACTTAGTTTTCTTATTAAATTTTCTGCAACCTGCATAAATGCCTTTGCAGAATCTGAATCTTCCTTCGCAAGGACTATAGGAATACCTAAATCTCCAAACTCAGCGACTTTTGGCTCTATTGGTATTTTTCCTAAAACTTCAGTACCGTACTGTTTTGCTACATCTTCTGTTTTTGAAGGTCCAAATATCTCGTACTTTTTACCATTATCAGGGCATACGAAATAACTCATATTTTCCACTATACCTATAACAGGTATCTGAACTTCATTAAACATCTGAATACCCTTTTTAACGTCTATAAGGGCAACATCCTGTGGAGTTGTTACTATAACCGCTCCATCTATTTCTGCAGTTTGCCCTAACGTTATCTGAACATCACCTGTACCAGGGGGAAGATCAATTATGAGAAAATCAAGGCCTTCTTCCCCCCAATCTATATCAAATAAAAACTGCGTCAATGCTTTAAATAAAACTGGCCCCCTCCATATCACAGGGGTATCTTCAGAAGGAAGTAAAAGACCAATAGACATTATTTTAATGCCGTGGCTTTCTGGAGCTATTAAAATATCCCCTTCCTTAGCAAGAACCTGTTTATCTTTGGCCCCGAGCATTGTAGGACCAGAGGGGCCGTACATATCTGCATCAAGATATCCAACGTTATAACCTTTTTTCTTTAAAGCTGCAGCAAGATTTACAGCAACTGTTGATTTACCAACTCCCCCTTTTCCTGAAGCAACAGCTATAACTTTTTTTACATTTGGAATTCTTTTTCTATTCTCAAAAGGATTTTGCTGTGGTGTTGGAGGTGGCTGGGGTGGCTGTTGCTGTTTTGGGGGTTCATCTGTAAACTCTACATCTACCTTTTCAGCCCCTATATTTTTTAAAACAGTTTCTGCCTTTTCCTTCAGGTATTCGTGGTATTTTTCTGAAGGGGAAAAAAGCTTAATATAAACATTATTTCCATCTATCCTTATATCCCTCAAAATATCTGCTAATGTGAAACTAACGCCAATCTCTTCAAGGGAAGCATGTTTGAGGGTATCCATTACACCTTGTAAAGCCATAAATTCCTCCTTATTTCACTGTTTTTCCTTATGAAGTATAATTAAATGATTTTATTTTTCAAGCAATGACCACAGTCATAAGGATTTTGTTATATTATCATATTAGTTAGTAAACACTAATAGAGGTATAGAAGATGGAACTTATTCTTAAGTTTTTAGGGAATATTCTTGAATTTCTATCCCATTCTGCCTATGGAATGGAGCCTTACACCGGCAGAGTTAATATGTCAGAAGAGCATTATACAGCAATGCAGGGGATTATCCACTTTATAGGCTGGACCATAGCTATCGGAATCCTTATATGGGTATTTAAATATATGAAAAAACATACCCAGCAGGATGAAAGATATAAAAAATATATGGAAAAGCAGGAAAATCAGGAAAAAGTAGATTAAAACTTCAAAAAGTCTATATCTTCCCTAAAGTATGTTTTTAGATTTTCGTAAGGTATTTCAATGCTGAAACTATCACACACTCCAGGGGTAACCTCATATTTAGGAAATATAAACTCTACTCCTTTTTCCTTCAGGAATATCTGGGGAATGTAGGAACATTTGTCAAATTCTTCCTCAAATATTTCACATTTTTCCTCTTCCTGTATCTTTTCTTTCAGGATTTTCTTAATTTCCTCTAAAGGAAATATCTCTTTATATGTTTTTGTTTTTTCATCGTATATATGCTTTTTTTCAGCAAATATATCAAAAAATCTTATAAACCTCTTACATTTAAGATCTATGTTTATAGCAGTCATATCACTGTTTCCATGGGCAGCACCTAAGTAATACTCGTATGAATACAGCTTTATGGAAAAAATTCTGCCGTTGTTTATTCCTACTTCATATTTAGAGTTAAACTCAAGGAGAGAATTGTCCACAACAGGAATTAAATACTGGTAAACCTGTTTTTTTATATTATCAAAAAGTTTATTTTTGTAGGGAAATGTAAGTAAAGGAATTTGAGCTTTTATTATTTGTTTTTCTTTTTTTATTTTATTGTCAACTGTGATTTCAATATCTCTTTTTATATCTAAAACAACCTCATTTATCTTTACAATTTTTGTATTTTTTGCAAATGCAAAGCCAAATAAAAAAAATAGAAGGATAAAAGTAGCTTTTCTCATTTCCTTTCCTGTTGATACATTATTAGATTATTTTATTATCTATCTTTTTAACTCTTCTTTCAAAGTTTTTTCTCTGTAGGAAAAATACCAGTACAGAAGGAGAATAATAGTTATATTTACAGCTACAAATAAAAGCATAAAAGTATTTTTCAATAAAATCCCAAAAAAACGAACGCCAAAAATAAGAAATATAACCGCTTCCAGTACAAGCAGTACAAGAAGACCTTTTTTTATTAACTGGTAGCTTTTCAGTTCAAGGGCCTTTTTCTCCATCATATTTATCCCCTTAGATGTTTTACAAACATCTTTGCCTCTTCTTTGTTTTTTATTCTTCCTGCGATCTGTTCCTTTAATAATACTTTTTTTATCTTTCCAACTTCTGGAGATGGCTTCAGGCCAAGGATATCCATAATTTCCCTGCCACTTAGCAGGGGTTCTTCAATAATCTCTTTAAGATACACATCAAAATAATAGGTTTGAAGGTATATTATAAATTCCCTGAGTTTCTCAAAATAGTATTCATCTTCACTTGTTGCATAAGCATCTGCAAGGGAAAGTATAAAAAGATAAACAGCATTATTTTTATTCTCATACCAGAAAATATTTATCCTTTCCCTGTTAAGGTTTCCCTCTTCATGTAAAAGAAACAATCTAAATACATCAAGGTGATGAAGTATCAGCTCTGAAACAAATTCCGTTGCCTCTTTTCCAAGGGCTAGGGATTTCCCTATCTTTTTAAAGATATCTTTTCCTACTTTTTCATGTTGTAAAAAATTTTCCTTTCTGGTGTAGGGTTTTCCAATATCGTGGAAAAATCCTGCCATCTTAAGCAGGGTTATATCAGAAAATTCTGTTAAAAATCTCTTTTTTCCTAACTGGTGGATAAAGTTCTTATGGATAGTATGTTTTATAATCTCTTTTTTTTTAAAAACTCCTCTATGTATTCAACAGTTTTTAAAGAATGTTCAAGAAGCGGATATTTATGGAAATTACCCTGATTTTTTATTCTGACCATCTCCTCTATTTCTGGAATTATCACCTGAAAAACACCGAGTTTTATAAGCTTATCTACAGTTTTTTGTGTTTCACCACTATCAAAAATCTTAAGAATTTCATCCCTTATCCTCTCTGCAGGGGAATTTTCAAGTAGATCTTTATGTTTTTTTACCCATTTTTCAAATTCTTTATCCACATCAAATTCTATACTCTGGGCAATTCTGAATCCCCTTAAAATCCTCACCGGATCTTTTTCTATATTTTCGTAGGACACAGGTCTGACAATCCCTGACTGGAGATCTTCAAGTCCCCCTGATGGATCAAACAATACTGTTTCTGAGGCTCCAAGTCCTACAGCATCGTCAAAAACTACAGCCATTGCATTTATGGTAAAATCCCTTGTAAGTAAATCTTCTTCAAGCCTTTTTATTATTTCCCTTTCCTTGTCATAAAAATCTAATTTTTCATCTGAAAGAATGTCCTTTATATCAAGATACGAAAAATCAAACCTGTATCTGATTCCACTTTCCTCAAAAATAAGGGTAGCTACAGGCTTTTCCTTCTCAAATTGAAAAACATTTCCTTTTCCTAAAATATCCTTAACCTGTTTTGCTATCTTCAGTGGATTATCTGTAACAAGAAGGTCTATATCAACCTTATCCTTTATAGGCCTGTTCAGGAGTCTGTCCCTGATCCAGCCCCCTACTATAAAACACACAGTATCCTTTCCTAAAGCTTTAACAATCTCATCAAAATAGGAGTTGTAAAATAGAAGACCGTGAACGTATTTTGTCTTTATGTCTATATCAAACTCTTCCCTCTGATCCTTTGGAAGATTCTGCCTGTGGAGAAGTTTTTCAAGAAGTTTTTCTATTCCTAACATTTTCAGCCTCTTTGGTGGAGTTTTCTATTTAGCTTTTGGACAGTATAACAGAAAGATGAATGGGACCATGTTAACGGCATCACAGATAGAGGTTCCCCTGTATGGGGGTTATACTGCTCTGCTAAGAGTCCCCCCTGGGACTTCCTTTTCAATACCCAGTTTAACAGCTCAATAGCATTTTCATACTCCTCAATATCTATATACCAGTTTGCCAGCCATAAAGTTGTTACTATCCATGGGTTTCCCGGTAAACTGCTGTCAACCCTGTGGTAGTAATCCCCCTGGTATCTTGCTATTCCGCCTATATGTGTATTTACCCATAGATATTTACCTATAGCTTTCATTGTATTTATAACCCTGTAATCATTTTCCGGTAAAACCCCAAGTTCAGGTATAAGCGCCAAACTACTCTCAACAGTTGTATCTTTTATCCACTTACCTTTAAATTTATGTATCATTCTGACAAATCTGCCTGTCTCTTCATCATAAAGATACTTAACTATTGCTTTTCTTATCTGATTTGCCACATCCCTATATTTTGAAGCCTCTTCATGGTTACCTGTAAGGTCAGCGAGATTTGATGCTGCATACAGCCCAGCATAGACGGTGGCACAGGTATAGGTTAAAATTCCCCTTCTTTCTTCCCATAAATCATAACTGTCTTTTGGAAGACCTGTTTCTTCATCCCTATACAGGCACATAAATTCTGCAGCTGGCCTTACGAGGCGGTTATACATCTCGTCTATAAACTCAATATCTTTACTTTCTTTATAATGGTTATACAGCGCCCATATAACAAGGGCAGTTTCATCTTCCTGTATAGGAAGCTGGTAATTTTCATTTTCATCACACCAGGGATGCCAGGAAGAACCTGCAGAACCATCAGGCGAATACTTGTGGAGCATAAAACCTTCGTCTGTTATATGGTCTGCACAGAATTTAAAAAACTTCTTTGTGGTATTTGTATAACCTGCCCTGTCAAGGGCTACAGCGGTAAAAGCTCCATCCCTGGGCCACATATAGCTGTAATGGTCTTTGTTGAACTTGTATATAGATGTGTCGTTTGCAGCTATAATAGCACCATTTTTATCAACATGGGCTCTAACAATAAGAAGGCTTCTGTAGTACATAGACCTTATTTCAGGCGATATTGAAGGATGGATGCTGTCCTTTTCAGATATCCATGCCCTCCAGAAAGAACCTGTTTCCTCTATAAGATGGGGGATTTTATCATTGTGGACTTTCTGGTTGAGCTCTTTTATTTCATCATAATTTTTTCCTGCAATAATGTAGTAAAAGAATGTTCTGCTTTTTTCAACATCACCACCTAATCCTAAGGCACTGTCTATTTCACCCTGGATAATTTTTCTTTTTGAGAGTTTACCTTCTTCTATTTCCTGCCAGCTCCCTGAGTCTGGAGTTCTTTTAGACACTGTATATTCAAAATCACATACCTGATCTTCATCACAGCCAGATATAAAAAGGTATGTATGCCCTTTGTAATGGATAAGGCCTTTAAGTTTAGGATGGTAAAATGCTGTATTTCCTATTTCAGTTTCATTTAGATTAAAGTTGTGATAAAAGAAAATCTTTACATTTTTTTTTGTGTTATCAAGATTTACAACCTTTATTTTCCTTAAAAAGATTGTTGCATATTTGTGGATAGTATCCTGTATATGAAGTTCTATCCCAAGCTCTCTATTTTTTGCGGTGATATTTGATATTAATGTCTTTTTTATGTATCTGTATGTGTATTCCCAGTTATCATTCAGCCAGCTAAATTTATCATTAACCCAGACTCCAATGCCGTTTGCATTTCCGTTTAGATGGTTGTACTGACCAACATAGGGAAAGTAAAAATCCCTCATATTAAGGTGTTTATCAAAATTTATAAACATACGCCCATTACTTAAAATAATCTCTCTACTCATCTTAGCACCGGTCTTTTAAAATTCTTTTGTGTATTTTATATAATCCTGAATTCGCCTTTTTATCTCTATCCAGTTGTCATTTCCAAATTTTTCAACAACTGCATTTGCAAGGACAATGGCAAGCATTGCCTCTCCCACAACAGCTGCCGCTGGGACCGCAGTAACGTCAGACCTTTCCTTGGCTGCATCAAAAGGTTCTTTTGTTTTTATATTTACAGACTGGAGGGATTTTTTCCTCATAAGTGTTGGGATAGGTTTCATAGCAGCTCTAACTATTATAGGTTCACCGTTTGTTATTCCCCCTTCTATACCT
>CAZHWB010000035.1:0-6777 GCA_964536105.1 uncultured Aquificales bacterium
TACAAAGATATATATACAAAGTACACCCAATTTGAAAGCAGATACACAAAGCTGATAGATAAAATAAACAAAATAGCAAACATATCAGGACAGCTGGAGAGTATAAAAAATCAGATAGAAAGCCTGAAAAAAGAAAGAAAGTCCCTTCAAGAAAAGGCTTTAAAAACAGCAAAAGAACTTCAAAAATTTAAAAAGATCTATAAAACCCTTGAACTGAACCCGGTTATCATAGATGAGTTTATAAGAAACAACAAAGAAGCTGTAGAATTTCTTACAAGAAGGAAAGAAGAACTTTTAAAGAAACTAACAGAACTTGAAACAGAAGGAAAACAGTTTAAAAAGGAAATGAAAGAGCTTGAAAACTTGGAAGGTGTATGCCCTACATGTAAAAGACCTATAGAAGAGCATTCAAAGGAAGAACTCTTAAAAGATTTAAAGGAAAAGCTACAGATAAAAAGGGAGGAATATAAAAAGCTAAAAGAAGAAATAAAAAAGATTGAAGAAAAGTTAAGTTTAGAAAAATCACTCCCAGATTATCTTGAAAGCTTTAAAAATACATTTGAAAAGTATCTTGATATAGAAAAACAGATAAATCAGCTAAAATCAAAACTTTTTGTTCTGGAAAAGGAAGTTTCCCAGAAAGAAGAGATCCAGAAAGAAAAGGAGCAGATAGAACAGTTCATAAATGAAAATAAAGAAAATGTTCAGCTTTTTATAGAAGCTAAAAGAAGTCTGGAGAAGGAAGATATTGGAAAGCTAAAAAATCTGTTTAAAGATATAGAAAAAGAAAAAGAAAAACTGAAAGAAGACTTAAAAGAAACCAGCAGGGAAGCTGTTGAAAAAAAATTTGAAAAGCTAAAAGAAGCGGAAAAAAAATACATATCAATAAAAGAACAGCTAAAACAAAAAGAGAAAATAAAAGAAAAGATAGAAAAGTACAACAAAAAGATAAATGAAATTATCTCAAAGATAAAAAGCATAGAAAAAGATATTGAGGAAAAGCCCTTCACCGGAGAAATTGAAAAGTACAGGCAAAAGCAGGCCCAGATCCAGACAGAAGTGCAAAACCTAAATGAAAAACTTATTAAAATAACAGAGGATTTAGGTTTTAAGGAAGGGGAACTAAAAAATGTACTTAAAGAGATTGAAGAGCATATAAAAATAGAAAACCAGATAAAAAAAGCAGAAAATATGCTGAAAAAGTATGAAAAAATTGAGTTTGCCCTTGGACCAAAGGGAATACAAAAAATTATCAGGGAAAATGCCCTATACAAACTGCCAAAGATTGTTAATATTATCTTTTCATCCTTTGATTTTCCATTTTCCCAGATAAGATTTTCAGACACATTTGATATATCCCTGTTAGCTCCCACAGTAGAAAGGGAAGACAGGTATGTTGACATAAACGCCATAAGTGGAGGACAGAGGGTAGCCCTTGGTGTTGCAATGAGGATAGCCATATCCAGATTTTTATCAAGTAAAGCAGATTTTCTTATATTAGATGAACCAACAGTCCATCTTGATACCCAGAGGAGGAACGACTTAATTAACATTCTAATAGACCTTAAAGAGAAAAATCTTGTAAATCAGCTTATACTTGTCACCCACGACACAGAAGTGGAAGATGCTGCTGATACAATTTATTATGTTGAAAATGGTAAGGTGCGATTAGTAAGCTAAAAATTTTAAAAAATTTCAAAAAATACTTGATTTAGTTCAACTTTTAGTATAAATTAAAGGAAGAATTTAAAATTTGAGGAAACAGGCTACATAAAAGGCTGAAATAAGATTTCTTCAAAAAACCTTTAAGGAGGGTCAGAAATGACAAAAGCTGAATTAGTTGCTAAAGTTGCAGCTGAAGCTGGGGTAACAAAAGCGGCTGCAGAAAGATGTGTAAATGCATTTGTTGCTGCTTTAACAGATGCTCTTGCTAAAGGAGAAAGAGTTGCTCTTCCAGGACTTGGAGTATTTAACGTTAAAGAGAGAAAAGCTAGAAAGGGAAGAAACCCAAGAACTGGAGAAGAAATTACTATTCCAGCAAGAAAAGTTGTAGTTTTCAGCCCAGCTAAAGCTCTCAAAGAAAAAGTAAAGTAATTTAAAAAATAAACAAATAGAGGGGATTTTTCCCCTTTCTATTTTTTTAACGTGAAAAAAATAAGAATTGATAAATTTCTCTCTAACTTCGGTTTAGGTTCAAGGAAAGAGGTAAGAAAATATCTGAAACAGGAAAGGGTTTCTATTAATGGCCGTGTAGTAAAGGACCCATCATTTCATATAGACCCTGAAGAAGATACCGTCACCTTTGATGATAAAGTGCTGGAATACAAAGAAGATTTCTACTATATGTTAAATAAACCCCAGGGATACATAACTGCCACAAAAGATGAATCTATGCCAACAGTTATGGAGTTTTTCTATGAAACCCCCTTCTACTCAAAACTTTTCCCTGTTGGTAGATTGGATATAGATACTGAAGGACTTCTTATTATCACAACAGACGGCCAGCTTGCCCACAGACTTTCCCACCCTAAGTGGGATGTAGAAAAAGAGTACTTTGCCGTTGTGAAAGGGGATGTGTCCCCTTTAAAAACTGATACATTTGAAGAAAAGGGTATATATCTGAAAAAAGATAAATACCAAACAAAACCCTTTCGCCTTAAAATCATCACAGCATCAAAAGACAAATCAGAAGTAAGTATAACTGTAAAGGAAGGAAAATATCATATAGTAAAAAAAATAATGGAAGAGCTTGGACACCCTGTTTTATATCTAAAAAGGACGAGAATAGGACCACTTTCATTAGATAAAAACCTAAAGCCTGGGGAGTTCAGGGAGCTCACAGAAGAAGAAATAAAAAAATTAAAAGAAACTGTTAAGCTGTAACTTTCACAGAATTTTTTCTGGTTCAGTTTATAATAAAAAGATAAAAAAGAAGGAGAGGTTCTAAATGAAAAGTAAAATATCTATCGTGGTTGGGGTTCTTGTTATTTTCTTTGCCGGAATGAATTTTGGTCTTAATGCAAAGACCCAAAAATCTGCAACCGTTGATGATTATGAGCTACTGGGTCTTTATACACAGGTGTTTAAGATAGTAAAGGATCATTATGTAGAACCAGTTGATTCTAAAAAGCTTGTTTATGGCTCATTAAGAGGAATGCTTTCTTCATTAGATCCATATTCAACATTCTTTACCCCTGATGAATTTAAAGAATTCACAACAGAAACCCACGGAGAGTTTGGAGGGTTAGGAATAGAGATAACTATGGAAAACCACAAACTTATTATTGTAGCTCCAATAGAAGATACCCCTGCATGGAGGGCAGGATTAAAGCCTGGAGATGTCATCATAGAAATAAATGGAGAACCAACAGATAAAATGACACTTATGGAAGCCGTCAAAAAGATGAGAGGTAAACCTGGGACAAAAATAACAATAACTGTCTGGAGAAAAGGGGTAGAAAAACCTTTTAAAGTTACAATAACAAGGGCAATTATAAAAATAAGAAGTGTCAAATACAAAGAACTGGAAAATGGAAAAATCGGATATATAAGAATAACCCAGTTTCAGGAAAAAACAGATGAACAGCTTAAAGGTGTTCTTGAAAAGTTTAAAGATAAGGAAGGGATAATCATAGACCTTAGAAACAATCCAGGGGGACTTTTAACGACAGCTGTTAATGTTGCTGATATGCTTCTTCCAAAAGGAGACCTTATTGTTTACACAAGAGGAAGAGATGAAAGAAATAATGAGGAGTTTTACTCTACTAACGATCCTGTATTCCCTACAGATATACCTATAGTTGTTATAGTTAACAAAGGTTCTGCAAGCGCATCTGAGATTTTAACAGGGGCATTAAGGGACAACAACAGGGCCTTAGCTGTAGGGGATACAACTTTCGGAAAAGCATCTGTTCAAACATTAATACCTCTTCCAGACGGCTCAGGATTAAAGTTAACAACAGCCCATTACTACACCCCAAGTGGAAAACTTATTATGAACAAAGGAATAACCCCTGATATTATCGTGCATATGACAGAAGAGGAAGAGATGGAAAGGATAAAAGCAGAAAGGGAAGCAAAAATAAAAGGTGAAAAGGCTGTCAAAATAAAAGATCCCCAGCTTGATGCAGCATTAAATGCGATTAAAATATTAAACTTTGCAAGAAAGGAAAAAACAAATTAATAAAAAGCCCCTTTTTGGGGCTTTCTGGAGAAATGTATGAAAATCCTTGGAATAGAAACCTCTTGCGATGATACTGGAGTTTCTATTTACGACAGTAAGAAAGGGATTTTATCTAATGTAGTTTCTTCCCAGGTTCAACTTCATCAGGAATGGGGTGGTGTTTATCCAGACCTTGCAGCAAGAGAACATACCAGAAATATTATCCCTGTTTTAGATAAAGCTTTGAAAGATGCAAACATATCTTTAGAAGAAATTGATGCAGTAGCCTTTACAGCTGCCCCAGGATTAATAGTTTCCCTTGTTATTGGAATTTCTGCAGCCAAATCTTTAAGCTGGACATTAAACAAGCCTTTAGTTCCAGTTCACCACATAGAAGCCCACATTTTTGCCATATTTTTGACCCAAAAGGTTGAGTATCCTTTCTTAGCCCTTGTTGTTTCTGGAGGTCACACAGAGCTTTATATTGTGAGAAATTTTGAGGATTACGTCTTCCTTGGGGGAACGTTAGACGATGCAGTAGGAGAAGCATATGATAAAGTTGCCAGGATGCTAAACCTTGGATATCCTGGAGGCCCAGTTATAGATAGACTATCCCAAAAGGGAAAATGTTCTGTGCATTTCCCAAGACCAATGATTAAAGATTCAGGTAAAAATAGATACAACTTTTCCTTCAGCGGTTTAAAAAGTGCCGTCCTCAGGGAAGTGGAAAAGGGAAACTATACTGTAGAGGAAATTGCCTGCTCCTTCCAGGAGGCTGCAGTAGAAGTTCTGGTAAAAAAAACAATAGATGCTGCCCAGGAATTTGGTATTAAAAGGATCGTTGTCGCAGGGGGAGTTTCTGCAAACACCAGGTTAAGGGAAAAACTTTCCAAGGAGGCCAGGAAAAGAGATATTTCTGTTTATTTTCCTCCCCTTTACCTGTGCACAGATAATGCTGCAATGGTTGCATATACAGGATATAAAAGATTTTCTGAAAAGGGAACTACTGTAGGGTTTGATTTTGAAGGAAAAGCCAGAATAAGAATGGACAGATTTATTCAGTATCTGAATCAGTACAGACAAAAAAGAAAGATCTGCTGAAATTCCCCTCCACCTGAGTAGGTCTTTTTTCTTATTGTATAATATTCATTCAGTATCTTTTTATATGTTTCAATAATCATTCAGGAGCAAGGAATATGGGAAGGAAAATAGAATTTACAGATGTAACGTTAAGGGATGGACAGCAAAGTTTATTAGCTACAAGAGTTAGAACAGAAGATTTACTTCCTGCCGCAGAAAAGTTAGATAAGGCAGGGTTTTGGTCTTTAGAAGTGTGGGGTGGAGCAACCTTTGACGTTTGTCTTAGATTTTTAAAGGAAGATCCCTGGGAAAGACTTAGAAAATTCAAGGAAGCTGCCCCAAATACAAAACTTGAAATGCTCTTAAGAGGTCAAAATGTTGTTGGATACAGACATTATCCAGATGATGTTGTGGAAGCCTTTGTAAAAAAAGCAGCTGAAAATGGAATAGATGTTTTTAGGATTTTTGATGCGTTAAATGATGTTAGAAATATGGAAGTTGCAATAACTACTGCAAAAGAGGAAGGAAAAATAGTAAAAGGTGTTCTTTCCTATACAATAAGTCCTGTCCATACTGTTGATTATTTTGTTGGTATTGCGAAACAGTTGAAGGACTTAGGGGTTGATATTATTTCTATAAAAGATCAGGCCGGTATCCTTTCCCCAAAAGTTGCTTATGAGCTGGTAAAACGATTAAAAGAGGAGGTAAAGCTCCCTGTCCATGTCCACGCCCAATCTACGGCAGCAATGGCTGAAATGACATATCTTAAAGCTGTGGAAGCAGGAGCTGATATTATAGATACAGATGTTTCAACGTGGTCCTGGTTAACAGCCCACCCGGCTGTTGAAACAATGACTTACGCCTTAAGGGAATTTGGATATGAGATAGATATAGATCTTTCCATAATCGAAGAGGTTGCAGAGTATCTGAAAGAGGTTAGAAAGAAATATAAAAAATATGATACAGCAGAGAAATGGCCGGATGCACAGGTTCTTATCCATCAGATACCTGGAGGTATGATGTCTAACTTCATAAATCAGCTTAAGGAAAATGATGCTTTAGATAAACTTGACGAAGTTAAAAAGGAAGTAGCAAGGGTAAGGGAAGATTTAGGATATCCACCACTTGTTACACCAACATCACAGATTGTAGGAACCCAGGCCCTCCTTAATGTTCTTCAAGGGGAAAGATACAAGGTTGTAACAAAGGAAACAAAAGATTATGTTAAAGGTCTTTATGGAAGACCTCCAGCTCCAATTAAACCGGAAATAATAGAAAAAATAATCGGAGATGAGCAACCTATACAGGTAAGACCTGCTGATCTCCTTGAACCAGAGTTAGATAAATGCACTGAGGAAGCCCAAAAATACGGTGCGAAAAGTGAAGAGGACATTCTCTCTTACTGCCTGTTCCCTCAGGTTGCAAAGGAATTCTTTGAGTGGAGGGAAAAATTTGAAAAAGGGGAAGCCCTACCCCCTGAAATTGAAGAGATTACAGAGGAGGAGGCCTGTGTTACAAAAGCCCCTGTTGAGTTT
>CAZHWB010000036.1:0-13794 GCA_964536105.1 uncultured Aquificales bacterium
TTATGGTAAAAACCTTTTTTTCTATCGTAGAAAATCTCGTCATGGGCCTGGGAACCAAATCTTTCAGCAAGTTCAAAACCTTCCCCTATTTCAACTCCCTTTATTGCCTGAATACTCATTATAGCCTGGGCAATACGGCCGTCCAACCTTCTATCCCAGTGGACGTGGGAACCTAAACCTACAGGAACCCCTGTTGCAAAAACCTCAAAAACTCCCCCTAAACTCTCACCTTCTTCCTTTGCAAAATCAATAAGTTTTTTAAACTTTTCATCTTCCTCTGGAAACGGAATCCTTACCTCAGATAGCTCAGATCTTCTTGCCCTTTCCTCTAAAGGGATTTCATCTAAAATATCTTTAACAGACAGTTCTCCTATTGAAACAACATAACTTCCTATCTTTATTCCTATATCTTCTAAAAGCTGTTTACAGACTGCCCCTACAGCAACCCTTGTTGTTGTTTCCCTTGCAGAAGCCCTTTCCAGAACATTCCTAAGGTCTGAAAAACCGTATTTTATCCCTCCTACAAGATCAGCATGTCCCGGCCTTGGATTTGTTATCTCTTTTTTATCTGTTGGCTGTCCTTCAACAGCCATTATATCTGTCCAGTTTTCCCAGTCTTTATTTTTTATCATCAGCGTTATTGGGGAACCAAGGGTATATCCAAATCTTACCCCTGATAAGATCTCAACCTTATCCTTCTCTATTTTCATACGACCCCCACGGCCGTATCCTTTTTGTCTCCTTGCAAGCTCATTATTTATATATTCTGAGGATATTCTGACATTTGAAGGGAATCCTTCAATAATAGCTGTTAATGCCGGACCGTGGGATTCTCCAGCGTTTAAAAATCTTATACTTCCCATAGAAACTCCTTAAAAATTTTTGAAAATATTATAACTTACTGTTTCTGGAGCAATTTTAAAAACTCCTCTTCTGTGAGAATATTTATTCCTAGTTTTTTGGCCTTCTGGAGTTTTGAACCAGGATTTTCCCCTACCACAAGATATGTTGTTTTCCTGCTTACAGAACTTGAAGTTTTCCCACCTAAAGCTTCCACCATTTCCTGGGCTTTCTCCCGTGGACAACAGCTTAATGTTCCGGTAAATACAAATACTTTCCCGGCCAAAGGCATATTTTCCTTTTTCTCTTCCTTGCAGGTTTTTACGCCAAGTTCCTTAAGCTCGTATATCATCTTTATATTTTCTTCATTATGGAAAAAGTCATATATACTGTGGGCTACTACATATCCAATGTCAGGAAGAGCTTCAAGCTGTTCCACACTCCAGTCTTTTAAATCTTCAACACACCGGATATGATCAGCTAACGTCCTGGCGGTAACCTTTCCAACATATCTTATAGATAATCCTGTTATTAGCCTGTGGATAGGCCTGTTTTTAGACTCTTCAATGGCTTTTTTTAAATTCTCTACAGATTTTTCTCCCCAACCTGGAAGGGTTTTTATTTTTTCATAGGGAAGTCTGTATATATCAGGTATTCTTTTTAAAAATCCAAGCTTATAAAATTTCTTAACTGTATTTAATCCTAAGCCCCTTATGTCCATAGCATCTTTAGACGCAAAATATGCAATCCTCTCAACAACCTGGGCAGGGCAGTTTGCATTTACACACCTCCATACAGCCTCTTCAGGAAGCTTTACAAGGGGTGAACCGCAAGATGGACAGTTTTTTGGAAAAACAATTGGCTTTTCCTTTCCTGTTCTTGCTTCCTTTATGACTTTCACAATGTAAGGGATAACATCTCCGGCCCTTTCAACAAGGACAAGATCACCTATTCTTATATCTTTTTCCTTTATAAAATCTTCATTTATAAGGGAAACAGAAGATACAGTTACACCTCCAATCTCAACAGGCTCAAGTTTTGCCACTGGAGTTACAGCCCCTGTTCTTCCCACCTGAAATACCACATCTACAATTCTTGTGGTTGCCTGGCGTGCCTTAAATTTGAATGCTATTGCCCATCTTGGATGGTGTGATGTCATTCCAAGTTTGGGATACAGGGATATATCATTTACTTTTATTACCATTCCATCAAGTTCATAGGGATACATATCCCTTTTTTTCTCCCACTCCCTACAGTAAGAAATCACCTCATCTATGTTTTTACATACCTTTATTTCTTTTTCAGGTATTGGTGTTCTAAAACCAAGGGAATAAAGCATCTTTATGGCATCATAATGGTATCTTATTTTTGTTCCTAAAAGATTTTCCCCTTTATCATCAACTGCGTATGTTATCTGATAAACAAAGGCTTCTAATTTTCTTTTTGCTACCTCCTTTGGATCCTGAAGCCTGAGGGAACCTGCTGCAGCATTCCTTGGGTTTGCAAAAGGAGGCAGTCCTTCTTCCAATCTTTCTTCATTAAGTTTTTTAAAAATATCCTTCCTCATCAATACCTCACCACGGATCTCAATTTTTTTTATTCCGTGGTTTTTAAAATCTGCATAAAGGGGGATGGTTTTTATCGTTTTTAAATTCTGGGTTATATCTTCCCCTACTATTCCGTCTCCCCTTGTTGCCCCCCTTATAAAATGATTATCTTCATAGACAAGGGATATACCTGCCCCATCAAACTTAGGTTCTACAGCGTAATAAATCTCAGAAAGTCCGGTTAACTCCTTTACCCTCCTGTCAAAATCCCGAAGGTCCTCTTCATTGTAGGAGTTATCAAGGGACAGCATAGGGGCAAGATGTCTTACCTCTGGAAACTCTTTTGTAAGTCCAGAAGCAACCCTCTGGGTAGGAGAGTCAGGAGTTATAAGTTCCGGCCACTTATTTTCAATCTCCTTCAAAAGGTGAAACAGCTTATCATACTCATAATCAGATATAACAGGATTGGAAAGGATATAATAACGCCAGTCATGGTACCTTATAACTTCCCTTAGCTCCTGGGCTATTTTTTCGGCTTCCTTTTTGTCTTTTATGTCCTTTAGGGAATAGCCTAAAAGTTTTTTTGTTTTTTCTATCAGCTTCCTTTCCATATCTGGGGTATACATCACAGATTCTCCTCTGGATACTTTCTCTTTATAACTACAACATACTCAGTGGAAAACGGGTCTATGCTAATAGACACATATACCTTTTTAAAAAATTCCCCTTCTTTATACTCCACAGAAGAGATTTTTCCAATTGGGATACCTTCAGGATATGAACCATCTATACTTGCTGTTTCCACAATATCCCCTACCCTGATATCCTGCTCTGGATTTACAAGCTTAAGCACCCCTTTTTTAAGGTCATAACCTTGAAAAAATACAACCTCCCTTGTTTTTCTTGTCCTTGCTGTGATTTTAAAATTTCTATCTGATATAAGGAGAACTTTTGAGGTGAACATTCCTGTTTCTGAAATCATCCCAAACAAAAAACCATTAAAAACTACAAGATCACCTACCTTAATACCATTTTTTTCCCCGGCATTTATAAAAACAACACTGGACCAGTTATCCGGTGAATAACCTATTATTTTTGCTGATATATAATCATACCCCTGGAAAAAGGTTGAAAATCTTGATAATTCCCTTAAACGGTGGTTCTCAAGTTCCAAAAATTTAAGAGAAACAACTTCAGCTTTAAGTATCTCAAGTTTTTCCTTTAAAAGTTTATTTTCATTAATAAGCTTTTCCTTTTCCTCCAGAAGGGCCAGGGTTTTTTCTATTTTCTGGGAAAATATTTCAAGACCTGTTAAAAATGGGCTAAAGGCGTCATAAATGTATGTTTTTACCTTTGGAACAAAGAGAAAAACAGCTATAAGGAAAAAAATTCCTAAAAAGAAAAACAGCTGTTTTTTCTTTTTCATACCCTAAAAACCTTTGATTAATCAAAGGAAACTTTTCTTATAAGCTCAATATCATCTAAGGCTATACCTATTCCTTTTGCAACAGCTGTTAAAGGTTCATCACAGTAATACACAGGAAGATTTGTCTCTTCTCTAAGCCTCAGATCAAGTCCATGGAGTAGTGAACCGCCCCCTGCCAGAACAATACCCCTTTCAACTATATCAGCTGCCAGCTCTGGAGGTGTTTTTTCAAGGGCTGTTCTAACAGCATTAACAATATTTGAAACAACATCTTCAAGGGCCTGCCTTATTTCTCCTCCTTTTATAATAGCGCTCCTTGGCATACCTGTCATATCCCTTCCTCTAATCTCCATTTCCTGATTGTCCCTCTCTGTAGGATACGCAGAGCCAAGTTTTACCTTTATTTTTTCTGCTGTTTGTTCCCCTATTAAAATATGGTGGGCCCTTTTTAAATGCTGTATGATAGCTGTGTTCATTTCATCCCCGGCCAAACGTATAGAGGTGGATAAAACCATTCCAGATAATGATATAACAGCAATCTCTGAAGTCCCTCCTCCTATATCAACAATCATATTTCCCCCAGGAAGCTGAATAGGGAGGCCTGAACCTATTGCAGCAGCCATTGGCTCAGCAATCAGAAAAACTTCCCTTGCACCTGCCTGTTTTGCAGCATCTATAACAGCTCTTTTTTCCACTGTTGTTATCCCTGATGGAACCCCTACAATAATCCTTGGTCTAGGTTTTAAAAAACGGGTGATGGTGTTGTCTTCATGAACTTTTTTTATAAAGTACTTTAGCATTTCCTGGGTAACGTCAAAGTCCGCTATTACTCCGTCTTTCAAAGGTCTTACAATCTGGATATTTTCAGGGGTTTTTCCTATCATAGATTTAGCTTCTTTTCCGACAGCTATTACTTTTTTTGAATTTTTATCTATTGCAACAATAGAAGGTTCTGATAAAACAATACCTTTTCCTCTAACAAACACAAGGGTATTTGCCGTTCCTAAATCTATACCTATATCATTGGAGAACATACCAAGGGCATAGTTTAAGATGTTACTTCCAAGCATACTTCCTCCTGTAAGAAAATCATAAAGATAATTGAAAAAATATATTATAAACTATTAAATAAGATATTTTTCTCAAAGCGGAGGATGTAATGTTCAAAGGCTCATTGGTAGCTCTTATCACACCATTTAAAGATGGAAGCATAGATAGAAAATCCCTTAAAAGATTGATAGATTTCCACGTAGAAAATGGAACTGATGCCCTTGTTGTTGCAGGTACAACAGGAGAATCCGCAACACTTACCTTCTCTGAGCATGAAGAGCTTATAAATCTTGCAGTTGAATATGCAGATAAAAGAATTCCTGTTGTTGCAGGAACAGGCGCAAATGCAACCCATGAGGCTATAGCATTAACAAAAGCTGCTGAAAAAGCAGGAGCAGACGGTTCTCTGCAGATAGTTCCTTACTACAATAAACCTACCCAGGAAGGAATATACCAGCACTTTAAAGCAATAGCAGAGGAAACAAATCTGCCCCTTATTCTTTACAACATACCTTCCAGAACAGGGGTTGATATGCTTCCTGAAACATTTGCAAGGCTTTTTTCAGATTTTCCAAATGTAATAGGTCTTAAAGAGGCAACTGGAAAGGTTGACAGGGTTTCAGATATAATCTCCCTTACAAATCCTGATGTTGTTATTTTATCTGGGGATGATGCCCTTACTCTACCTATGATATCTGTAGGGGCAAAAGGGGTGATTTCTGTAGCAAATAACATAATTCCAAAAGAGATTGCAGAGATGTGCAGACTTGCTTTAGATGGAAAATTTAAAGAGGCAAGGGATATCCACGACAGATACTGGAAGCTATTTAAGGTTCTATTTATAGAAACAAATCCTATCCCTGTAAAGACAGCAGCCTACCTTATGAAACTTATTGATGACCTTGAGATGAGACTTCCCCTTTACTACATGAAAAAAGAAAATGAAGAAAAACTAAAAACTATCCTAAAAGAATACGGTCTTATTTCATAACTTTTGCAAATCTGCAAAAAAAAGCCCCGTGTTTATTGGGGCTGGGGCTTTTTTTCCATACTTTAAAAAAGGTATAAAATTTGCTTATACAAGCAACTGTTTAACTTTTTTCAGGAGGTTATTTTGAAAGTAGGTATAGTTGGCACAGGAAATATGGGTTCCCATTATGTTAAAAAGTTTGATATCCTCGGTTTAGATGCAGTTCTTATTGATAAAGATCCCGGGCAACTTAAAAGGCACCCTGATAAATTTAAAAAATACACAGATTTAGATGAGGCTTTAAAGGAAGAAAATATAGATTTTCTCTTCATAGCAACAGACCCTAAATCCCACATTCCCCTCGCCAAAAAAGCTTTAGAAAAAGATATAAATGTGATGGTTGAAAAACCGCCTTCCCTGGAGGTTAATCAGCTGGAAGAAGCTATAAATCTTGCAGAAAAAAGAAATCTGTACTTTGGAGTTTCAGAAATAGAATTAAGATCAAGCAGTATTAGAAATTTTGAAAAAAAATACCCTATTTCTGAAGTTGAGGCCTACAGGTTAAATCTCAGAAGTGGATATATAAATCCATTTTTTGATCTTGCATGGCACGACCTTTACATATTCAGCCATCTTTTTGGAAATGTAAAGATTAAACAGGTAAGGGAAAAAGGGAATATAGTGGAAGTTATTGGGGAAACAGATGAAAATGAGTTTTTCCTGCAGGTTGCGTGGAGCTACCAGTACCTTAGAAGGGAATGGATACTAAAGGGAAAAGAGGGAAATACAATTTTAAACTTTGTTGAGGATAAGATTGTATATCCATCTGGGGAGATTAAAGAAAAGGATAATACAGACAAACTTGAGCTTATGATTAAAGAGTTTATAGAAAAACCATCTTTTGACAGTGCATACAGAGCTTTAAATATACTGAAAGAATTTAAAAAATTCTCATAAAGGAGTGGAGAAAGTGATACCTATTATAAAACCTGATTTTGGCCCTGAAGAGGAAAAAACAGTACTGGAAATAATGAGAAGCGGGCAGATAACAAGGGGAAAATGGACATTAAAATTTAAAGAAGCTTTCAGGGATTATATTGACACAGGATTTTGCCATACCGTTTGCAGTGGAACAGCAGCTTTATACATAGCATTAAAGGCTCTAGGTATAAACTCAAAGGAAGACAGAGTTGTTGTTCCTGCTATGAGCTTTATGGCAACAATAGATGCCGTTATACTTGCAGGGGGAACCCCTGTTGTATGTGATATTGGGGAAGATTACTGTATGGATATAAATTCCCTCCAGGAAGCTGTGGAAAAGTACAATCCAAAAGTAGTTATTCCTGTCCATTTATTTGGGCAGTCTGCTGATATGGATCCTATAAGGGAGATATGTAAGGAAAAAGGGATTTTTATCCTTGAAGATGCTGCCCAATCCCACGGAGCTGAATACAAAGGTACAAAAACAGGGAAGTTAGGGGATATTTCTGCCTTTAGCTTTTATGCCTCAAAAAATGTTGCTATGGGGGAAGGAGGAGCTATTTTAACAGAGGATCCTTCCCTTGATGATAAAATCTCAAACTGGATAGAGTTTGGAGATCACCCGGCGTTAAATCTCAGAATTACAGAGTTTCAGGCTGGGATAGGTTACTGGCAGTTGAAAAAGTTAGATGAAAACAATGATAGAAGAAGAAAGATAGCAGAGATATACAACAGAGAGTTTAAAGAACTCCCTGGACTTATAATACCTAAAGAGTTTGAGGGAAGAAAGCATGTTTACCATATATACGCCTTAAGACATCCAGATAGGGATGAAATTGTGGAAAAACTCATCCAGAAAGGTATTGGGGCCAGGGTCTATTATGAATACACACTGCATCAGCTTAGAAATGCTCCCCATGTGGACTGTTCCTTTGCAGAAGACGTTTCAAAGGAGATATTTGCAATTCCCGTGTATCCTGCATTAACAGATAAAGAGGTTGATTTTATTGTTGAAACAGTCAAAAAAGTGGTTCAAAATGTATAAAAATCTGTAGGAGAGGGATACATGTTAGACCTTAGAACTATTGAAGGAAAATTAACAGCTGAAGGATTAAGATTTGCTATCGTTGTAGGTAGATTTAACAGTCTGATAACAGAAAAACTCTTAGAAGGGGCTATTGACTGTATCATAAGACACGGCGGTGTAGAGGACAATATAACAATAATAAGAGTTCCAGGTTCCTTTGAAATACCACTTGCTGCAAAAAAGGCTGCAAAATCCGGAAACTTTGATGCTGTTATATGTTTAGGGGCAGTTATAAGAGGTGCCACCCCCCATTTTGATTATGTTGCAAATGAAGTTACAAAGGGCATTGCACAGGTATCTTTAGAAACGGAAGTTCCAATAGCCTACGGCATACTTACAACAGATACAATTGAGCAGGCTGTAGAAAGGGCAGGGACAAAAATGGGTAATAAAGGATTTGATGCAGCTCTTACAGCTATAGAGATGGCAAATCTTATAGACGAGATAGAGTAATGGGTAGGTTCAGGAAAAAGGCAAGGGAGATAGCATTCAGAACGCTTTACACTTATGATATAAAAGGTGGAGATGTTTTTGAGATACTTGAAGAACATATAAAGGACATAAGGGACAAACTTTCCCAGAAGACAATAGAGTATGCATACAACATAGTAAAAGGTGTGGAAGAGCATCTATTTGAGATTGATGAAATAATCAGAAAGCATCTAAAAAATTGGAGATTAGAAAGATTAGGATATATAGAAAGGGCTCTTCTCAGGATAGGAACATACGAGCTTGTTTTTGCAGATGAAGTTAAAGATAAAGGAAGGGTTTTTATAGATATCCTTGATCTGACAGACTGCTATCTAAACAATCCAGATAGTATAAAATTTATCAATGGTGTCTTGAGTGCTATATACAATGATTACAAAGAAAAAGATGTTTTAGAACATAAAAATGAAGAAGAAAATAATGATAAAAAAGAAGAGGCAAAAAAAGAGGCCTTAGCCTCAGAAAAAGAAGAGGATTAAATGAGAATTGCTTATATATCTGATTTACATTCAAACTTTTTTGCTGTTGAATCTTTAGAAAAAGACTTAAAGTCCCAGGGAGTAGATGAAATAAGGTGTCTTGGGGATATACTCAATTTTGGTTCAAAACCTGTTGAAACCCTCCAGTGGGTTAAGGAGAACTGCAGTATAGTTTTGAGGGGAGAAAACGACTCTTTTATTGCAGGGATAGAAGGTTTCTATCTTTCAAATCCCATGGCTATAAAAGCTGCAGACTGGACATTTGATTTTTTAACAGATGAAGATTTTGAGTATATAGAAAATCTGCCTGTTGATTATGAAGATAATTCAGTTATACTTACCCATGATGAACCCTCTGTTCCAGGGAGTATGGCTTTTGTCTCTTCTGTAAAGTCAGCAAGGGACACCATGACCTGCTACTCAGGAAAAATATGTTTTTATGGACATGTCCATATTCCTTTAATTTTTGTCAAGGATAAAGAAGGAAATGTTTTTCTTTCACAGACAGATGAGTACCAGTTAAAGAAAGATGAACAGTACCTTATATGTGTTGGAAGTGTAGGACAGCCTAAGGAGAAAGACCCAAGGCTCACATACGTGATCCACGATACAGAAAAAAATCGTGTGTATGTAAGGAGAGTTGAATATCCGTACAGAAAAGCAGCTAAAGATATAATATCGCAGGGACTTCCTGAGGTTTTTGCAAAGCTTTTAACAAAAGAGTTTCTATACTAATGAAGATTGAGATTTTAAGAAAGCTTTTTCATATACTTTCCATATCTTTTTTGATTGTCCCTTTAGAAATATTCGGAAAAACAGGAATTATTACCCTTATGGGTATTATGCTTCTTATATTTCTTCCGGTATCCTACTTCAGGATAAAAAATCCGCTGACTTATCCATTCTGGAAACTGCTTGAGTTTGTGGAAAGGGAGGAAAACTGGAAAACCCTTCCAGGGAAACAGGCATTTTCCCTTGCTGTAGGTCTTATTATTATCTCCCTTTTTTTTGACAAAGAGACTGTAAAAATAGCTATTCTTACAACAGCTGTTTATGATGGATTTGCAACTATTATAGGAAAGTTGTTTGGAAAACATAAAATTCCTTTTACAAAAAAAAGTATTGAAGGGACATTTGGAGGTATCCTTTTTAACACATTGGTTCTATCCTTTTTTATCCCAGCTGGAAAGGCTTTTTTAGTTTCTATTTTTGCCTCTCTTGTTGAGCTGTTTGGAAACAGCAAAAAATGGTACCTAGATGATAATATCCTTGTTCCTGTTTTCGTATCCCTTTTTGTTTCAATCTTATAACTAAATATCTAATGATAGACTAAGAAAATATAATAAAATTCTGCTAAAAATTTATTGAAAAAATTTTCATACCTACTAAATTTATTTAATAGAAATACACAAAAAATCAACCTTAAAAGGAGGGCGAGCCATGAATTTTGAAAAGTATGTGGCACATGCAAATGAGTTCCTAAAAGAGCTGGCAAAGGAGCTTGGAACACCTGAGGATAAAAATAGAGCTGCAAGGGTTTTAAAAGCTGTCCTCCACGGTATAAGAAGAAGACTAACCCCTGAGGAGTATCTTGATTTTATATCTCAGCTTCCAATGTGTATAAAGGCAATAGCTGTTGATGGTTGGAGAATTGATGAAGTTCCTGATAAATCAATAAAAGATGTTGATGATTTTGTCCATGCTGTTTGGGAAGAAGACGGAAGAACAGCCCCAAGGGATTTTGGAAATGAAGAGCACGCAAAAGAAGCTATTAAAGCTGTTTTAAGGGTTATTAAAAGACATGTATCTGAGGGAGAAATTAAGGACGTTGAGGCAGAACTTCCAGAAAAGCTTAAAAAATTCTTTGAGGAAGCCTAAAATAATGCCGCCCTCAGGCGGCATTTTAACCACAAACTGTTAAGATACTCTCCTTCAAGCTATCTAAAAAGAAATTTAACTCTTCCTCCTTTATAACAAGGGGAGGCATAATAACCATAACATCCCCTAAAGGCCTGACCCATATTCCCCTTTTTATCATCTCTTTTGCTACTTTAAATCCCATTCTATCTCCGTAAGGGTAGGGTTCATTTTTCTTTTTATCCTTTACCAGTTCAACCCCTGCCATAAATCCGTACTGCCTCACATCCCCAACATGATCCAGATCCCAAAACTCCTTAAGTCTTTCCTCCAGTAGTTTTATCTTTGGTTGAAGTTTTTTTATGGTTTCCTCCTCTTCAAAAACTTCAAGATTTGCTATTGCAACGTTGCAGGCTATAGGATTTCCTGTATATGTATGGCCGTGGTAAAAATGCTTCGCTTCCCCAAACTCCCCTAAAAATGCATTAAAAATCTCTTCAGAAACAAGGGTAGCTGCCAGGGGTAAATAACCTCCTGTTATCCCTTTTCCCAATGCCATTATATCCGGTTCAATTCCCTCCTTTTCACAGGCAAACATATAACCTGTTCTACCAAAGCCTGTTGCAACCTCATCAACAATCATCAAAACGTTGTACTCATCACATATTCTTCTTATCTCCTTTAGATAACCTGATGGAAATGGAAGTATCCCTGCAGCCCCCTGAACACCTGCCTCCAGAACAAAGGCAGCTATCTCCTGGTGGTTTTTAAATATAAACTCCTCAACCTCCTCAATAAGTATTTTTGTAGTGTCGTACTCTAAGGCCTTTTCCCTTCCAACTTTTTTTACAGCTTCCAGATATGGAGAGGGCATTTTATAAACATCAAAAAGTAGAGGTTTGTATTTTTCATGGAATATATTTATACCTCCAACAGAGACGCTTCCTATCGTATCCCCGTGGTAGGCCTCCGAAAGGGTAACAAACTTATTTTTTTGCTTCTCCCCTTTATTATGCCAGTAGTGATAAGCTATCTTGATGGCTATTTCCATAGCTTCTGCACCATCTTCAGAGTAAAAAACCTTGGTAAGTTTAGGAGGGGTGATATCTACAAGATTTTTAGCAAAAACAACTGCAGGAACATTTGAAGCTCCTAATGTTGTGAAATGGGCTATTTTCTGGACCTGTTCAATAACAGCATTATTCAGCTTTGGGTGATTGTGTCCGTGGACATTACACCATAGGGAAGATACCCCATCTAAATATTTATTTCCATAAATATCATACACATAAACACCTTCACCCCTTTCTACAATAATATTCTCCTCTTCCCTATAAACCTTCATCTGGGTAAAAGGATGCCAGAAATATTCCTTATCCCACTCTTCAAGGTACTTTTTATTCAACATATCCCACCTTCTTAAAGATTTTTCTCTAATATATAATAAACATAATTTATGACTTTGGTCATTTGAGGGTTAATCAAGAATAGTTATTATTAAACCAAAATAAAACGGAGGTTAGTGAAATGTCAGAAATCATTTTAGTGGGTCAGGAAGTACCTGATTTTGAAATGGAAACTTATGAACCAGAAACAGGAAAATTTGGAACATTCTCCTTAAAAAAGGCAAAGGAAGAAGGAAAGTGGACAATCCTCTTTTTCTATCCAGCTGACTTTACATTTGTATGTCCTACAGAATTGGCAGACCTTGCTGATGTTTACCCTGAACTTAAAGAGCTTGGATGCGAGGTTGTTTCTGTATCTACAGATACAAAGTTTGTTCATCTTGCATGGCACAGAGATGAAAAACTTTTAGAAAATGTAAAGTACCCTATGGGAGCTGATCCGACAGGAAAAGTTTCAAGGATGTTTGGTGTTTATGATGAAAATACAGGACTTGCCCTTAGAGGAACATTCATTATATCTCCAGAAGGAAAATTAGTTGGATCTGAGGTAAACTTCTACAATGTTGGTAGAAATGCAGATGAACTTTTAAGAAAGATGAAAGCAAATGCTTATCTAATCGGCCATCCAGAGGAAGCCTGCCCTGCTAAATGGGAACCTGGAAAGAAAACATTAAAACCTTCTGAAGAGCTTGTAGGCCACGTTTATGAGGCATTAAACGAGTAATCAAAAAGGGTGGTCTTCCACCCTTTGCTTTTATCTAAAATCTCATATATTATCTTAAAAAAACCAGAAACCTGAAAATGGAAAACTTAGGGAAAACGCTTATCTTTATAGGACTGCTCATCACATTTATAGGTGTTTTGTTTGTTTTTTTTGAAAAACTTCCATTTAACATTGGAAGACTTCCAGGGGATATATACATAAAAAAGGATAATTTTGTTTTTTACTTTCCCCTTGCAACATCTATACTTCTAAGTATATTCTTATCCCTCATATTTATACTAATTTCTAAACTTACAAAATAAAAATGATAAAACTCTCAGAATTTGATTATCACTTACCAAAAGAGCTTATAGCGAAGTATCCTGTTGAACCAAGGGACAGCTGTCGTTTAATGGTTTTAAACAGAAAAGAAAAAAAGATAGAACACAGGATATTTAGGGATATAAAGGATTATCTTGAAGAAGGGGATCTACTGGTTTTAAATGATACAAAGGTTATTCCTGCCCGTCTTATTGGAAAAAAGGAAACAGGGGCGAAAATAGAGGTTTTTCTCCTTAGACCTATAACAGAAAACAGATGGGAAGTTCTGGTAAGAAATATCAAACGTCTAAAACCAGGGCAGAGGGTTATCTTTTCTGAAGATTTTTATGGAACTTTGGTAGAGAAGTATCAGGAAGGAAAAGCCCTTTTTGAACTTCACGGGGAAGATATAAACAGCCTTATAAAAAAATACGGCCACATCCCCCTACCACCGTATATAGAAAGGGAAGATGAAGAAAAGGACAAAAATTACTATCAAACTGTATTTGCAAGAAAAGAAGGTGCAGTTGCGTCCCCAACAGCAGGACTACACTTTACAGAAGAACTTTTAAATGAACTTGAAGAAAAAGGAATAAAAAAAGTATTTGTTACTTTACATGTAGGACTTAGAACATTTA
>CAZHWB010000037.1:0-10597 GCA_964536105.1 uncultured Aquificales bacterium
TGTTTAAAATCTATATCGTTCAGAACTTCTTTATTTAATAAATCGCAGTATTTACAGTCAGCAGATTCAAATACGATAATCAGAAATTTTCCTTTTTTCATTGCTTCCTGGATAATAGGTTCTGGATCAACCTTGAACTTATCTGAACCTGCAGATGTCCCCCCTTTTTGTTGGCAGGAAACCATCAGAAAAACCATTAAAAAGATTGAAAAAAACGAAAATAATTTTTTTAGACCCATTTTTTCACCCCTACTTTAATTTTTGTAAAGCTTCTTTAATTCTTCTCATTCCTTTTTTCAGATTTTCCATAGATGTAGCATATGATAATCTTATGTATCCTTCTTTACCAAACGCTGAACCTGGTACAACGGCGACCTTTCCTTCCTCAAGAAGGTAAGCTGTAAAATCTACATCATTTTTGATTTCCCCTTTAATATAGGCAGAAATATTTGGAAATACATAAAAGGCTCCTTTAGGTTTTGGAACTGATATTCCTTCTATTGAAGAAAATTCTGAAACAACGAAATCCCTTCTTTTTTTAAACTCTTCTTTCATCATCGCTGGAAACTTACCTTTGTCTTCCAGTGCAGCTAAAGCTCCATACTGGGCAAAAGATGTTGGGTTTGATATTGTTTGAGACTGGATAATATTTATCTTTTTAATGTATTCCTCTGGAGCTGCTACCCATCCAATTCTCCAGCCTGTCATTGAGTAGGCCTTTGAAAAAGCATTTATTGTAAATGTTATATCCCTTACTTCTTTAGATAAAGATGCAATACTCACGTGTTCTTCATCGTAGCAAAACTCTTCATAACATTCATCTGAAATAATCATTATGTTGTGCTTTAGACAGACTTCAGCTATTTTTTCAAGTTCCTTTTTTGGAATAACTGCCCCTGTTGGATTTGAAGGGGTATTTAAAACAAGGGCTTTTGTTTTTTCTGTGATTGCCCTTTCAACAAGTTCGGCTGTCAGTACAAATCCGTTTTCTTCAGACATTTCTACAATAACAGGTGTTCCATCGCATAGTTTTATCTGCTCTGTGTAAGAAACCCAGTATGGTGCCGGAACTATAACCTCGTCCCCTGGGTTTAATAAAACTGCAAAAACTTCATACAGTGCCATTTTAGCCCCGGGGGTAACAACAACCTCAGAAGGGGAGTATTCTATATTATTTTTTTCCTTTAGCCTTTTGGCTATTCCTTCCCTGAGTTCTGGAATTCCGGCTGCTGGGGTGTATTTTGTTTTTCCTTCCTTTAATGCTTTTATGGCTGCTTCTTTTACAAAATCCGGTGTGTCAAAGTCTGGTTCTCCGGCTCCAAATCCTAAAACATCAATTCCTTTTCTCCTTAATTCTGCTGCTTTTGCCGTTATAACAAGGGTTTGGGAAGGTTGAACCCTGAGTATTCTTTCTGAAAATTTCATATAAACCTCCTGGCGAAAAACTATTGTTGGTATAAAATTTTATACCACTAAAAAGGCTTTTTCAGGTTGTTATGGCAAAAAAGGAAAGATTAGACAAACTTCTTGTTGAAAGGGGTTTAGCTGAAAGTAGAGAAAAAGCCCAGAGGCTTATCATGTCCGGTGTTGTGTTTGTAAATAAAAACAGGATAGACAAGCCGGGAACAAAGGTTCCATTAGATTCAGACATTTACATAAAAGAAAGGGAAAGGTATGTATCAAGGGGAGGTTATAAGCTTGAAAAGGGGCTGAAGGTATTTTTACCTGATATTAAGGGAAAGATTTGTATTGATATAGGTTCATCTACAGGTGGTTTTACAGACTGTCTTTTACAGCACGGGGCTAAAAAAGTTTATGCTGTAGATGTAGGAACAAATCAGCTCCATGAAAAGCTCAGAAACAGGGAAGATGTTGTTGTTCTTGAAAAAACAAATGCAAGATATCTTACAGATAAAGAGATACCTGAAAAGATACAGTTTTTTGTATCGGATGTTTCTTTTATCTCTGTTTTAAAAATATTTCCTAATCTGTGTTCTTTAATAGAGGATTATGCTGAAGGAATTATTCTTATTAAACCCCAGTTTGAGCTTTCTAAAGGAGAGGTGAAAGGTGGAGTTGTAAAAGATCCGTCCCTCCATCAAAAGGCTGTTAAAAAGGTTTTGAAGGGCCTGGAGGAAAGTTGCTATTGCGTCAAGGATTTATCTTTTTCTGAAACATGGGGACCTGAAGGTAATATTGAATTTCTGGCCTATGTGGTTAAAAAACCGGAAGGAATAGATTGTGTTTCTTTAAAGGAAGAAATATCTGACGAAAAGATAAAAGAGGTTGTAGAGGAAGCCCACAGGAAGTTTAAAGAAGACCGTCCATGAAACTCTAAATTCTTTGAATTTTATCATAAAGAATGAAAATATCAAAAAAATTTTTTCCTTAAAAAAGATAAAGGATAGTCTTATAATGTTTACCCCTTAAATAAAATTGAGGTCTAAGGCGTGGACGTCTGGTCTAGTATCCTTTCTTCCCTTTCAAAGAAGCTGGATAGGTCCACAATGAAGCTACTTAGGGGTGTTGAAAGGGTTGAGTATAAGAATGGGTATCTGTATATATCCACGCCAGACCCGGCTTATAAAGACTGGATAGAAGGAACCTTATTAGATGATATAGTTGATACAGCTTCTTCTTTGTTTGGTAAAAATGTTAAGGTAGAGGTTCTTTCAGAAGAAGAAAAAGAACCAATTCAAAAAGATAAAAATGTTGTAGATATAGAGAAAACTCCTTACTCTTTAACAAATTTAAATCCCAAATACACATTTGAAAACCTTGTTATAGGAAACTGCAATAAAATTGCTTATATGTCCTGCCGTTCTGTTGCTGAAAATTTAGGAAGGATTTATATCCCACTTTTTATATATGGGGAAACATGTCTTGGAAAAACCCATCTTCTCCACGCTACTGCCCATGAGGTTTTATCTAAAAATCCTAAAGCAAATATTATTTATACAACGGCAGATACATTTATGTCTGAACTTGTTTATTACCTTCAAAAAGGCTCTATTTTAGCCTTCAGGAAAAGATACAGAAATGTGGATCTACTGCTTATAGATGATGTTCAGTTTCTACAGGGAAAGGAAAGAACGCAGGTAGAGCTTTATCATATCTTTAACGCCCTATACCTTATTGGTAAGCAGGTAATCCTTTCCTCTGATACACCTCCAAAGGATTTAAAAGGTCTTCAGGAAAGACTAAGAAGCAGGTTTGTAAGCGGTCTTGTTGTAGAGGTAAAAAAGCCCGATCTTGATACAAAGCTTTCAATAATAAGAAAAAAATCCAGGGATATGGGTATAAAAATACCCCACGATGTTTCCCTTTTACTTGCAAAGACTATAACATCAAATGTCAGGGAGCTTGAAGGTTCCCTTAGCAGACTAAAAGCTTACAGTGATATGCTTGGAAGACCAATAACCCTTGATTTTGCAAGGGAAGTTTTAAAGGATATTTTTGAGCTTCAACAGATAGAAGAGCTGTCAATTGAAAAAATACAAAAGGAAGTTGCAAACTACTTTGCTGTAAATATAAATGAGATCCTTGGAAACTCGCGTAAGAAAAAGGTTGTTATTGCAAGACAGATAGCGATGTATTTATCCAGAATTCTTACAGATAAATCTTTAAATGAGATCTCCAGAGCCTTCAAAAAAAAGGACCACACAACAGTCTTAAACGCAATAGAAAAAATAGATAAAGGGATAGAAAAGGACAGAAAGCTAAAGCTCACTGTTGAATTTTTAAAGGATAAGCTTCTTACTATGTAAGTTTTAAAAATGCTTTTCAACAAATCTGTTTAAAACAATAGATAGATTTTTATCAAATATGTTGTAAATATCTTTTAACAGCTGTTTTTTTTCTTCCTCTGTAAGGCTTTTATTCTCAAGTACAAACTCTAAAATACACAGTTTTAAACCGGAGCATATAAGAAATACATCACCTGTAAAAAGCTGTTTTTCGTCTAAAAACTCAAGAAATCTTTCTATATAAGGGCAGTTTCCAATTTCCTCCTTTCCTGAAAATACACGTATAAAGTAATCAAGTATTTTCAAGCCAAAATGACTTATAAAGAAATTTTTATCTATACTGTATTTTTCAAAAATATCTGACACATTTTCATTATTAATCCAGTTTTTAGTTATTGAAGTTATAACAGCAGGGTCGTCTATTTCCTGTAAAAATTTTTCTACAGGCATCTTTCTCTCCCCCTTATATTCTTAGTTCTTTTAGTATTTCAAACTGTTTTGCCATTACAAAATCAGAGATAATATTTTCAGATTTTAAATCTGGGAATATCTGAACTCCCACCATAAAACCTTTCCCTGCCTTATTTATATGTTTTATTTCCCCTGGTGTTTTTATATTGTGGTCTGCAATTGTAAACACAAGTTCCACCTTTTCTTTCTCTTTTAAATCCTTTAAGTCCCCAGTATAAAACTTTAACCCCCCAGCTGATATATCAACAATTAATCCCATAGTCTCCTTTTCACCTTTCCTGATTATGACTTTGGTGGGATCTGCCAGCTCTATTCTTATATATTTCCTTTTTTCCGCCGGAATGTCAGAGAACCGCGGATTTCCTAAAGCCATTATATTTCTTGAAAAATCAACAGATATAATCTTTGCCTTTACAGGTTTTTCTAAAAAAGAGGCTTTTAGATACAGAGGTTTATTTAGTTTTGAGACATTTATAGATGTTTTTGAAATATCCAGTATTATGAATTTGTCTGTTGTTTTTTTAATTTTTGTTTTAAAGATTATAGGAACTTCCTTGTAGTAGCTTACAGCAGTTATTACGCTCCCTTTATGGTCATTAAGCACACTTAGAATGTACTCTTCTTCATACTTTTCCCTTTCTGTTCCTGTTTTTGATACCTCTTTTTCTTCTTTTACCTTTTCATAATCAAGATACGCCTGTTCAACAACGGATGTATATTCGTTTAAAAGGGCTGTAAGGAAAAATATATCCCTGAGGGAAGGTCTTGTTTTTAATAAAAATTCAGAAAAGCTTTTTATTGTATATACAAAAGCCTTTTTGATTATATCTCTTATATCAATATTGTCCTTTGCAAGTGTATAGCAGAAGTTGTATAGATCCTCTTTGTTTTCCTTTTGGGAAATAAATACCCTGCTGTAAATTTTGTTTTTTATACTTTTTAACTTTGATTTTATTTCCTGTGAAAAAGAATACTCGTCAACAGTTTTATCGTAAAAGGTATAAAACTTTTCCTCAAAATCTACAAAAAAACTGTTTCTGCTTTTTAAGCTTTTTTTCAGTTCTGAGATATCCATGTTTTTATTATCGCCTTCATTTTTATTTAGTTTAAGAATTCCCTAAGTTTGGAAGCTATATCTTTCTCCCTCATTAAAGACTCTCCTATTAAAAATGCATCTACCTGATACTTTTTCAGCTCTATTAACTCTTTTTTAGAAGAAAGCCCACTTTCAGCTACAACAACCTCTGCTCCCCATTCCTTTAATTTTGGGGCAAGTTCTTTAGACAGGTTTATATCCACTTTAAATGTTTCCAGGTTCCTGTTATTTATTCCTATAATTTTTCCTCCAGCTGATAAGGCTTTTTCTCCTTCCTCTTTAGAGTGTATTTCCACTAAAGGTTCCATTCCAAACTCTCTACCGTATTTTATAAGCTCCCTTATTTTGTCTTCAGGAAGAATTTTTGCTATAAGGAGAAAGGAGTCAGCCCCGAATGCAAAGGCCTCAAGTATTTGCCTTTTATCTATAATAAAATCCTTTCTAAGAAGGGGGATTTTAACGCCGGATTTTTTTATTTCCTGAAGGTAGGTAATGTCCCCCTGAAAGTACTTTCTGTCAGTTAAAACAGATATAGCTGCTGCCCCGTTTTCCTCATATATTTTTGCTATCTCAACAGGATTAAAGTCCTCCCTTATTACCCCTTTTGAAGGGGAGGCTTTCTTTACTTCTGCTATGATGTTTATCCCCTCTTTTTGGAGGGCTTTCTTGAAGTCTTTAGCAGGTTCGTTTCTTTCTAATATTTTCTTTTCTAAAAAATCTATGTAATCAGGTGTATAGTCCAGAAGTTCAACCCTTTTAGTTTCAACAATCCTTTCAAGTATATTCATTTAGTCTCTCCTGCTTTACTTTTCTACATTATTATAATGTTGTTTTTCCTTTTGTAATGGCTGTCATACAGGAATATTTTATATCTGGTATAAAGATACTATAAATATTTAATGGAGGAATTTAGATGAATAAACCGGAAATCTTAGCTCCAGTAGGCCATTATGAAGGTCTGGCAGCTGTTATAAAGGCTGGAGCTGATGCTATATATATGGGTGTTGGTAAAATAAACCAGAGGGCATTAAAATCCCACTTCACTATAGAAGATGCTAAGGAGATAAGAAAAATAACCCAGGATGCAGGGGTAAGACAGTATATAGTTTTAAACTCCATAGTGTTTGAAGATGATCTTCCTTACATAAATGAAACCCTTGAGCAGTTAAAAGAGATAGGAGTAGATGCTGTTATAGGCTGGGATATGGCTGTTTTGTCAAAATCAATAGAGCTTGGTCTTGAAACCCATCTTTCAACAATGGCTTCAGTTTCAAACTCCCAGGCTGCAAAGTTTTATGAAAAGATGGGTATTAAAAGAGTTGTCCCTGCAAGGGAGGTAAAGCTTGAAGGACTTCTTGATATAAAGAGAAAGACAAACCTTGAGGTTGAGATATTTATCCACGGGGCTATGTGTATGGCTGTTTCAGGAAGGTGCTTTTTATCCCACGATGTTTTTGAAAAATCAGGAAACAGGGGAGAATGTTATCAGGTTTGCAGACACGAGTTTGATGTAAAGATTGTTTCAAAAAATACCGGTACTGAGTTTTATCTTGGTTCAGATTACGTTCTTTCAGCCAGGGATCTGGTAACCATCAACTTTGTTGATAGGCTTATGTGGGCAGACAGCTGGAAAATAGAAGGAAGAAATAAAAATGCAGATTACGCTTATATGGTTACATCGGCTTACAGGGAAGCAAGGGATAGAATTTTAAACGGAGAATGGGAGACAAAAGGCTGGAAGGACCTGTGGGACAGACTTGAGAGGGTTTACCACAGGGAGTGGGATAGTGGATTTTATTTTGGGGAAGGATTTTTTGGAATGAACAAATCTATAGCAAAGGAAAAAAAGGTATATGTTGGGGAGATTGTAAAGTTTTATCCAAGGATAAGTGTTGCTGAAGTAAAAATTGTTGATAATCCTATAAAAAAAGGCGACACCATCCACATCATAGGCAAAAAAACAGGGGTTGTTAGACAAAAGGTAGAATCTATGCAGATTGATGGAAAAGATATAAAAGAGACAAAAAGGGGAGATATGATAGGTCTTAAAACAGTTGAAAAGGTCAGACCAGGGGATAAGGTTTATCTTATTGTGGAAATAAATCAGGAAGAGAATAAAAAAGAAATTTTAAATGTTTAATGAAGTCCTCCTGGCCGGTCTTTTTATTATGTTTACCACCAGTTTAGGCTCTGCCCTGGGGGTTTTTTTTAAAAAGCTCCCTTCGTGGGGTTTAGATTTTAGCCTGGCCTTTAGCGGTGGTATTATGCTTGTTGCCTCTTTTACCTCCCTTATACTCCCTGCCCTGGAAATTGGTGATTTTTGGAAGGTGGCTGTCGGTATTGTACTTGGTATTGCTGTTATAAATCTTATTGATATAGCTGTTCCCCACGAAAAATACCTGACAAGATTTTCCACAAAAAATGAATATGCAGAAAGGATAAAGCATATATCTATGATTGTTACAGCTATTATAATCCACAATATCCCAGAAGGTTTAGCTGTAGGGATTTCTATGGTCAATGATACAAGTAAAGGATGGGCTACAGCTGTAGCTATAGGTATTCAGGATATACCTGAAGGATTGGCTGTTTCTTTACCCCTTATTTTTATAACAGAAAGAATATGGGTCCCTATTCTTATTGGAATTTTAAGCGGTTTAGCTGAGTTGATTTTTGCTGTTTTAGGGGGGCTTGCCTTTAGTACGTTGTCTTTGCTGCTGCCTATAGGCCTTAGCTTTGCAGGGGGAGCCATGATTTATGTAACAATAAAGGAGGTTTTCCCGGAGGTTTATAAAAATGGGAATGAAGAAGAGGTGACACTGGGATTTTCACTTGGGTTATTAATTATGCTGTATTTAGATACAGCCCTTGGTTAAGGTTATAATATTATTCTCACATAAAACAAGAGGGCAAAATATGAAATATGAGATAACAAAAAGATTTAAATTTGAAGCAGGACATAGGGTATGGAAGCAAAATTTATCTTCTGGAAAAGGTGCTAAACTTATGGGAAATGAAATACCTCCAAACCCTTGCCTGAATATACACGGACACAGCTATAAAGTTGAAGTTACAGTTGGTTCAGATACATTAAATGAGCAGGAGATGGTGATAGATTTTTATCATATAAAAGCTGCGTTGAAGGATCTTATAGATAACCAGCTTGATCACTCCTTCATAATAGATAAAAATGATCCTTTATATCCATCTTTTAAGGAACATTTTGGCTTTTTAAAGCTTACTGTTGTAGATTTTTGCCCTACAGCTGAAGCCCTTGCAAGATATCTGTATGAGTTTTTAGAAAAAAAATTAAAAGAAGCGGGGCTTTTAGAGGATATAAAGGTTGTAAGTGTTACTATCTGGGAAACAGAAACAGGAAAAGCAACATACAAAGGGCAGTAATGGAAATTTTTACTATAATATTTATTTCTTTGATAATGGCTTCTATGACAGCTTTATATTTTTTTGTTGGTTATAAATTCTTGAAAAAATACAAGGGAAAAAAGAATGGCGATAATTAAGCCTTATAAAGGGAAATACCCAAAAATACACCCAACAGCATTTATAGCTGAAAATGCTGTTATTATAGGTGATGTTGAGATAGGGGAAGACTGTTCAGTATGGTATAACGTTGTTATAAGGGCAGATGTTAACTATATAAGAATAGGGGACAGGACAAATATACAGGATGGAACAATCATCCACGTAACCCACGATACCCACCCAACTATTATAGGAAAAGAGGTAACAGTAGGGCATAATGTTATGCTCCACGGCTGTGTGATAGAGGATAGATGTCTGATAGGTATGTCTTCTACCATTATGGATGGGGTTGTTGTAGGCAGGGAAAGTATTATTGGAGCTGGAGCTTTAGTTCCTCCAAATAAAAAAATAGAACCAAATTCCCTGTGGGTTGGATCCCCGGCTAAATTTAAAAGGAAGCTGACAGAAGAAGAGATAAAATGGCTTGAAAAATCTTTTCAAAACTATGTAAAGTATAAAAATACATATATAGAAGAGGAGAATAAATGACAAAAGCAGATATAGTGAACTGGATATTGGAAAACAAAAATGTTAATCTAACAAAGAAAGATGTTTCTGATGTTGTTAATGAGATCTTTAACAAAATTTCAGAAGAACTTGTAAACGGTGAGGACAATAAAAAGGTTCAGCTTTCAGGTTTTGGTACATTTGTTGTTAAAAAGAGGGCTGCAAAAATAGGAAGAAATCCTAAAACCAAAGAGGAAAAATTGATACCGGAAAGATTTGGAATATCTTTTAGAGTTGGGAAACATTTAAAGGAAGCTCTCAACGGAACATCTTCTAAAGTCGGAGCGTAGCTCAGGCGGTAGAGCACTGGCATGGGGGGCCAGAGGTCGGCGGTTCGAGTCCGCTCGCTCCGACCATATAAAAAAATGAGGTTTGTATGGAATATAATCTTGCCCATGCCCTGTTAGGCAGATTTGGAATTTTAATCCCCCTTTTAGGTTTGTTTTTTGAAATCGCAGGGATTTTTACAAAAAAGAAGCTTATATCAGATATTGCTGGCTTTATTGTTATTTTAGGAAGCATTATTGCCGTTCTTGCAGGAATAACAGGTATATACTGGAGGCAGTCTTTAGCTGAACCTCCCCCAATAGGTTTTCACTACATAGGTGGAATTTTATTAACAGTTTTATTTGGAACTGTTATCCTTTTGAGGATTTTTCTATTTAAAGTTCACAGGGAAAGTTTATCTGTTGTTTATCTTTTACTGCTCGTTGCTGGAATTTTATTAATTCTTATAAACAATGAAATAACCGCCCATATACTCTATAAAATCAGAGGATAGATGGTTATACTGGAAAAAGGCCACTGGAAAAGATTTAAGATATGGAAAGATGTTAATGAAACCCAGTGGAAAAACTGGAAATGGCAAATAAGAAACAGAATTAAATCTGTAGATGAGCTTGATAAGATCATCCCTTTAGATAAAAGGCAGAAGGAGGTATTTATCAAAACCTCCTCTATATACCACTTTGGAACAACCCCTTACTACCTGTCCCTTATAAAAGATTTTTCCCTAAAGGACCCTGTTTTTAGACAGATATTTCCATCTCTGGAAGAGATAGATGAAGAAATACAGAAGGAAGCGTTCCTTGACCCTTTTAAAGAAGAGGTTAAAAGTCCAGTCCCTGGTTTAACCCACAGATACCCTGATAGGGTTTTGTTCAGGGCAACAAATTTTTGCTCTGTTTACTGCAGGCATTGTATGAGAAAAAGGATCTTTTTAGAAGAGGAAAGG
>CAZHWB010000038.1:0-5547 GCA_964536105.1 uncultured Aquificales bacterium
CCTAGATCTTTTCCTATTTCCCTTAATGTTTTTGGTTCATTATCCTCAAGGCCAAATCTATGGATTATTATATATCTTTCCCTTTCATTTAAGTGGGATAAAACATAATCTATCTCTTTTTTGATTGATTCTTTTACGATATCTTCTTCTATATCTTTAGTGCTGTGTTTTGTAACTAAATCTATGAAAAAGGTCCCTTCATCTGAATCTATAGGCATATCAAGGGATACTGAATGTCTTTTAATAAGTAAATAACTTTCTATTGTTTCCTCATCTACATCTACATTCTCGTGTTCTTTAAGGTACTGCTTTATTTCAGAGTATTTTGGTTCCCTATTTAACTGTTCTTTTAATGCAAGATATGCGGTGTCTATTTTTATAGATAGGTTCTGGGTTTTTTGGGGGATCTTTATTATATCTTTTTGGTTCTGTATCGTTTGTAAAATTGATTGTTTTATCCACCATATAGCATAGGAAATAAACCTGACTCCCCTTTCTGGATCAAATCTTTTTGCAGCTTCTATAAGACCAATATTCCCTGCAGAGATTAATTCTTGAAAAGGAATTCCATAACCTGTGTAATTTTTTGCCACATTAACAACAAATCTAAGATTTGATTTTATGAGCTTTTCTAAAGCTTCTTTGTCCCCCTGTTTTGCTTTTAGTGCTACCTCTTTTTCCTCCTCCGCAGATAAAAGGGGAATTTTTGAAATAAGTTTCAGATAATAAGTAATACCTTTTTCATATGTTAGTTTTTTCATATTAAAACTCCAAAAATGTGCGCCCTCTTATTCCACTGTTAAGACTGCATTTTACTATATATCAAATCCCCTTGTCTAACATTTCTCCCAGTTTTGTTGATAAAGTTATAACTTTACCTTTTCTGTAAATTTTTATTACAATTTCTTCCCCAGGTTTCATTTTAGACAGGATATACTTCAACTGCTGTGCATTCCTTACCTTAACTGTGTTAATCTCAATGATTATATCCCCCTTTTTCAATCCTAAAGCAAAAGCTGGGCTGTCTTCAACAACTTTAACAATATATGCCCCTTCTTCTATATTAAAACGTTTTTTTATTTTTTTTGTTATATTTTGAACGATAACCCCTAACCATCCCCTTTTGACTTTACCGTACTTTACAAGTTCGTTTGCTACCGATATAGCATCATCTATAGGAATAGCAAAACCAAGCCCCTGCCCTGACTGGATAATGGCTGTGTTTACCCCAACTACATTTCCATATATATCAAGAAGAGGACCCCCTGAATCGCCGGGGTTTATAGCTGCGTCTGTTTGGATGTAATTTTCATATGTTGATATACCAAGATTTCTGTGTAATGCAGAGACTATTCCAAGGGTGAAGGTATGTCCAAGGTTATATGGGCTTCCTCCAGCAATTACAAAATAACCAACCCTTAAACTTTTGGCTGTTCCTATAGGTAGGGGATTTATATCTTCTATTTTTTTGTCTTTTTTTACTTTTAAAACTGCAAGATCGCTTTTAGTATCAATTCCTGCAATCTTTCCTTTTTTCTCTGTGCCGTTGAAGAACTTTACAACTATATTCTTTGACTTTTCAATAACATGGCTGTTTGTTAGTATGTATAAAAAATCATTATCCTCTTTATACACAAATCCTGAACCTAAAGATTCACTTTCACTAAAAGGTTCTTCATCTGTAATATTGTAGGCAATTGGGGTTTTATCCATCCCTTCGGCGTAGGTAAAAACAGTTACTATTGAAGGGGAAGCCTTTTCTATGATGGAAGCAAATCTATTTTGTATTTCTATGATTGCAGGTGTTTCCTTTTTTTCTTCCTTTTTCTTTTCTGTCTTAGATTGGTAAAGGTTTTCACAGGAGAATGATGCAAGTAAAAGCAAGGATAGAAAAAGAAGCAGTTTTTTTTCCATTGATACCCCTGACGATGTATATTTATATTAATTTTTCGGACAATAAAAAGGTTCTTAAATTAATTATATCATTTGAAGATAAAGGAATAGGAGTTATCATGGGGAATCTTGGAAAATTTGAGATGTTAAAAAAGGATTTTCTGGAAGGTTTACCAGAAGAAAAATTTTCTTTACTAAAAAAAATATCAGAATATTCTGGGTGTCTAACAGACTTTTTGTTTAGACATCCTGAGGAACTGGATTTCTTTTACACCCAGATGGATATGCCCCTTTATGGTAGAGATAAACTTATTAGTGAAGCTCTGGAACTTCTTGATATTCCTTCAGATTCGGATTTTTCTGCTAAACTGGCATTTTTTAAAATGAAGCATCTTGGAAGAATTTTTGTGAAGGATATATACAAAAAAAATCCTTTAACCGAGCTTCTTGAAGAATACTCTTATCTTGCCGATGCCTCCTTTGAGGTTGCTTATAAAAGGGCATTTTTAAAAAACGAAAAAAGATTTGGAAAACCTTTTAAACAGGATGGAACTCCTGCTTTTGGAAGCGTAATAGCTTTAGGAAAAATGGGGGGACTTGAACTAAATTACTACTCTGACGTTGATGTTATGTATATATATGATGATGAAGGAAAAACAGAAAAGGGAATATCAAATAGGGAGTTCTTTATATCTGTTTTCAGGGATACAACCAACTTTTTAACAAAAAAAACATTTGAAGGTCAAAGCTGGATAGTTGATTTAGATTTAAGGCCGGAGGGAAAAAAGGGTTTTATCGCTTATTCATTACCTGCTTTGGAGTACTACTACTGGACCCATGGAAGAACATGGGAAAGACATATGCTTATAAAAGCAAGACATTCTGCAGGGGAAGAATCTGTTTCACAGCAGTTTCTTGATATGATAACCCCTTTTGTTTATAGAAGATCAGCAGGGGAAGAGGTATTTGAAGAGATTGTAGAAATGAAAAGAATGATAACTGAAGAAGCAAAAAAGAAAAAGATAGGACAGTGGGATGTAAAGAGGGGGGAAGGAGGAATAAGGGAAATAGAGTTTTTTATCCAGATTTTACTGCTTCTTTATGGGGGGAAAGACAAATATTTAAGGGAAAAGAACTTGCTGAGAGCCTTAAATAAACTGTATGAAAAAGGTATTCTTACAGGAGAAGTAAAGGAAACCCTGGAGGGTGCATACCTGTTTTACAGAAATTTAGAGCATATTATCCAAATGGATAACTGTGTCCAGACCCAGACATTTTTTATGGATAAAGCTGAGGAATACAGCTATAAACTTGGTTTTAATTCCCAGAAGGAGTTTTTAGAAACATTAGATAAGTATAAAAGCAAAGTTCAGGAGATATTTAACAGCCTTACACCAACAATTGATATAAAACTTACTCCGCTTCAAAAGTTTATTCTTACAAAACAAAATGAAGAGGATGCTGTTGCGTATCTTGAGCAGATAGGTTTTAAAGATGGGAAATGGGCAGTTGAAAGATTTAAAGATATTTTTTTCAGCAAGGAGTATATTGAACTTGGGGGTAGCTGGAAAGAAGACCTTTTTATGTATGTACCTGTTTTGGAGAAACAGTTAAAGGATTTTCCTGACAGAGAAGATTTTCTTTTAAATATAACAAAGCTTTTTATAGACGGAAAAATGTTAAGGATTTTTGCAGCGGCCCTTGAACAAAATCAAAACCTTGTAAAATTTATGCTTTCTATAGCAAAGCTGTCTGATTACATATCTGACCTTATGTCAAAAGATAGAGAACTTTTAGACTGGGCCTTTGGGATAGAAGAAATCCCAGTAAATAGGGAGGATTTTGAAAAGGAACTATCTGTTATAGACAAGGAGCTTCCAGAGGTAGATAAACTAAAAAAGCTGAAAAAGATAGTGGAAGTTTTAACCTCTTTAAGATACCTGTCAAGAATTAAAAGTGAAGAAAAGGAAGAAAGGATTAAAGAATTGAACCTGGCATTATCAAATCTTGCAGATTTTATACTTGAAAAACTTTATCAGTATGTAGAAGGTGAAAAATTTGCCATTTTTGCCCTGGGGAAACTTGGAAGCCAGGAGATGAATATTGGTTCTGATCTTGATCTCATATTTGTTTTTATTGATGAAAGTAGCAAAAACACATTTTTACAAAAGCCGGCATCTATTGTTAAGTATCTAACATCTTACTCCAGGGAAGGAATTCTTTACCAGTTAGATCTTAGACTTAGACCCTTTGGAAAAGCTGGAGAGCTTGCTCCTACACTAAATTTCTACAGAGGCTACTTTGAAAAAGAAGCAAGGCCCTGGGAGAGGCTTGCATGGACTAAAGCCCGTTTTATAGCAGGGGATAAAGATGTTGCTGAAAAGATGGAAGAACTTATAAAGGACTTTCTGTTTAAAGAGGAAATCTCAAAGGATTTTATTGAGAATATATTTGAGATGAGACTTAGCCTTGAGGGATTGGTTAAAGAGCTTCCTTCTGAAGCTGATATAAAGTTAGGAAAAGGGGGCATAACAGATATAGAATTTTTAGCCCAGCTTTCTATTCTCCAGAGGAAAAACAGAAAAACCAATATCTTAGAAGTTGTAAAGGAAGATTACCCTGACCTTCTGGAAAATTATCTTTTCTTAAGGGAGGTAGAGGCAAGACTTAGAATGATAAAAGGAATAGGAGTTTCAAAAATATATCAAAACTCTCCTTTTCTATACAGAATATCCCATTCATTTGGTATAGAACCAGGCCAGCTTTGGGAAAAAATAAGATCTGTAAAAAAAGAAAATAGGGAAGCATTTTTAAGGGAGATAAAGATCTTAAAAGAGAAACGTTTTACATAAGGCTTGTTCTATCATTTATAGGTTAACTCATTTAAAATAATATATTTACAATAATAAAAATATTTTTTGAGGATGTAGTATGACTGAAGATACAAAGGATACACTGCAGGAAAAACCATTTAAAGCAGGTTTTGTTGCTTTAATAGGCAGACCTAACGTAGGAAAATCAACAATAATGAATGCGATACTTGGGACTAAGCTGTCTATTGTAAGTCCAAAACCCCAGACAACAAGGATGAGGATCCTGGGGGTTAAACATGATAAAGATGCCCAGATTATATTTTTAGATACACCTGGGGTTCAAAAAGGAAAGGATCTTTTAACAAAAGTAGTTATGGAAAGTGCGGTAGGTAGTATGGAAGAAGCTGATGTTCTTGTTTTTATTATAGAAGCTGATAAAGGCTGGACAAATGAAGATGAACAGATCCTTGAAAACTACATAAAAAAATTAAATAAGCCTACAATTCTGGTTATAAACAAGATAGATAAGATGGAAGATAAAAGGCTTCTACTTCCTCTTATTGAAGAAAGTGCTAAAAAGTACAATTTTGTTGAGATAATACCTATGTCTGCTGTAAAAGGAGAAAATTTAGATAGATTTGTTGAAGCTTTAAAAAAGTACCTCCCTGAATCACCCCCTTTATTCCCAGAGGATCAGATTACAGATTTACCTTTAAGATTTTACATAGCAGAAATAATAAGGGAAAAAATATTCCAGAACACAAGACAGGAACTTCCATACTCTGCTGCTGTTGAGGTTGAAAGTATAGAAGAGGGGGAAAGGAATAAAAATCTCCTTATT
>CAZHWB010000039.1:0-4801 GCA_964536105.1 uncultured Aquificales bacterium
GTAATTTCTTCTATCTCAATAGGTATTAATCCCTTTGATACTAAGCTCTTCTTAAAAGCCTGTATAGAGGGGGCTTCCTCAATCCCTGAAATTTCTTTTCCTGAAGTATTAAAAGCTTTATATCTGTAAAATGGCATTTTACACCTGCGCTACCTGTAGAACTTCTTCCAGTGTAGTGATCCCTTTAAGAACCTTCTGTATGCCATCCTGCACAAGGGTTTTCATCCCTTTCTCCATAGCCCTTTCCCTTAAAATATTTGTCTCTACATTCTTAGATATTAATCCCCTTATTTCATCATCAACTTCCATTATCTCGTATATTGCTACCCTTCCTTTATATCCTGTTCCCAGGCATTCATCACATCCTTTTCCTCTGTATGTTTTTAAACTTGAAACTTTCTTTAAGATATCCGGATAGTACTTTTTTATCTCCTGATACTCTGTTTCTGAAATTGGTTTTTCTTCTTTACAGTTTTCACATACCCTTCTTACAAGTCTCTGGGCAATAACCCCTTCTAGAGAGGAAGCTATTAAAAACGGTTCAACCCCCATATCAACAAGTCTTGCTACTGCAGAGGGGGCATCATTTGTATGCAAGGTTGATAAAACTAAATGTCCAGTCATAGAGGCATGTATGGCTATTTCTGCTGTTTCAAGGTCCCTGATCTCCCCAACCATTATAATATCTGGATCCTGCCTTAATATACTTCTAAGCCCATTGGCAAAGGTAAGATTTATTTTAGGATTGACCTGTATCTGACTGATACCATTTATCTGGTATTCAACAGGGTCTTCTATTGTAATAATATTTTTCCTTGGTGTTTTTAGTTTAAGAAGGGAGGCGTAAAGGGTTGTTGATTTTCCTGAACCGGTAGGTCCTGTTATAAGCACAAGCCCATGGGGTTTTTTTATTATTCTTTCGTACTTTTCTAAATCATCCTGGGAAAATCCAAGCTCTTCAAGGGTAAGTATTTTATTGGATTTATCAAGTAATCTTATTACTATTCTTTCCCCAAAAACTGTTGGAAGGGTGGATACCCTCATATCAAGCTCTTTATTTCCAATTTTTACCCTTATTCTTCCATCCTGGGGAAGTCTCTTTTCTGCAACATTTAATTTTGCTATAACCTTAATTCTGGAAACAACCTGGGGATAGGCATTTTTTGGTATCTGATTAATCTCGTGGAGGACACCATCTAACCTGAACCTTACGATAACCTTATCTGCAAAAGGCTCAAAATGAATATCAGAAACATTAGCTCTAATGGCCTTTAGAAAGATAGAATTTAGAAGTTGAATAACCGGGGAATCTGAGCCCTCTAGAAGATTTTCAAAAAAATTTTCTTCTGTTTCTGCCCCCTCTTCTTTTATATCACTTTCTAAATTTGTTATATACTCCTCTAACTTTTCCTGAAATTCCTCTTCTGATATTAAAACTGTTTCTGGAGGTTCTCCACCTAAAAGAAATCTAACATCCTCTATAGCATAAAAAGGGGTATTTTCTGTTATATAAAGCCTGTTTTCTTTATCAGGTAAAATCTGATTTTCTTTTATAAAGTCCAGGGAAAGGTTTAATGTTTTAATAGCTTAACCTCCAAAAAATTCTCTATACTGTTCCATAATATCTTTCTTTCTACTTTTTTCTTCAAGTTTTTTCTTTTCTTCCTTTTCTTTTAATTTTTGGAGTTTTTTAACAAGATTCATATGTTCCTCTGTTATTTTCGCCAAATCTTCCGGTTTTTCAACAACAAAAGGGGTTATAAAAACAAACAGGTTTGTTTTATCTTTGTTATCTGATCTGTACTTAAACAGGTTTCCTAAAACAGGAATATGGGAAAGAACAGGAACACCTTCCATAGTTTTAACAGTTTTCTTAGATATTAATCCCCCTAAAACAACTGTTTTACCATTCTCAACAGTTATAGTTGTATCTATCTCCCTCTTTGATGTTTTTGGAACAATATAACTTAAATTTCCAACCTGTGCACTTTCATAACCGATAATATCGTTAACTTCCTGGTGGAGCTCCATAATTACATTTTTCCCAGATATATGGGGAGTTACTTCAAGGATAAGGCCAACCTCCTTATAATCGTAGTTTACTATGGGATTTCCATTTACATCATATTTGACACTTTCAGCATATGGAATAACCTGCGAAACATTTATTTTTGCTTTCATGTTATCCATTGCAAGTATTTTTGGGGAAGATATAACATTAAATCCAGAACCTTTTTCAAGAAGTGAAAACATAAATAACAGCTCTGGAAAGAAAAGTGTATTTCCGTTTATTTCCACCGTTTTCCCTGAGGTTGTTAAAACCCCTGCCACAAAATTAGAACTTCCAACCAGATTGTAAAAACCACTATCTGATATTCCACCTTTAAATGCTGCCCCTCCCTGGGAACCAAATATCTGCCATCTTACTCCCATCTCTTTTAGGGCTGTCTGGGAAACTTCCGTTATAAAAGCTGTGATAAGTATCTGCTTTTTCTGTCTGTCTAAGCTATCCACAAGGGATTTTATAGCTTCATACTCTATTTTATTTGCATATACAACAAGGGCATTAGATGTTTCTTCTGCTATAACCTTAGGTTTTTCCTTCTGGGTTCTTGTTGTAGATAAAGGGGATTTTACAGGGGCCTTTTCTTTTCCTTTTTTGTTGTTTTGGGAGCTTGATTCAAAAGAAACAAGTGTTATATTTTCTAAAAGTCTATTTAAAACATTTGCTATATCTTTTGCCTTTGCATTTTTCAGATATATAGTCCAAAACCTTCTGTATGCCAGATTTTCAACAGGAACATCAAGTTCTTCCATTAAACTATTTATCTTTAAAAGAACTTCATTAGGGGCTTTCACCACAACAGCATTTTGACTTTTCAAGTTAAAGGTTTTAACAGGAATTCCCCTTTTGGCATAATCTCCAAAAATCATATTAATTGCAGATGCGATTTCAGAGGATTCTGCATACTTTAGCTTATATATCTTTATCCCTGTTCCTGTTCCAGGGGTATCTATAATAGATAGAACCTTTTTCAGATTTTTTATATTAGAAGCTGTATCAGTTATAACAACAACATTTGCCGGATTATAGGAAAAAACAAGCCCCCTTGGGGATTTTAATCCCCTTAAAACATTCAAAACCTGAAATATATCGGCATTTTTCAGCCTGTAAACATAGGTTATTATCTCATCTGATTTTTTTCCCCATACAGATACAGGTGGAACAATACTCCTTGATACCGCTGACGACACAATTTCAACATGGCTTCCTTTATCTATAATCGCATAATTCCTTGCCTTTAGTATTGATGTATAAATATCCCATGCCTGCTGTATAGTAACTGGTTCTGTAAAAACTAAAGAGGCTGTTCCTTTCAGATCTGTTCCTAAAACGATATTTTTTCCTGTAAGCTCTGCTATAAAGTAAGTTAAGAGCTTTAAGTCTATTTTCTCAAAATTAAAATAAACCTTTCCTGTTTCTTTAAAAGCCCTTGCTTCCTCTATTATTGTTTCAAAGGTTAATTTTTCTCCATAGGAGTGTTTTACTGGAAAAATATAAATAAAAATCAGCAGTACTAAACCTATTTTTATCGCTTTTTTTCTCATCATCCCCTCAATTTACTGAATTTCATAAATAATAGTTCTGACTTTTCCTCTTCTTTCTATTTCCACCTTTACAATCTTTTCATTTCTAAGGATGTTATATATTTTAAATGCTTCCTCAACTGTCCTTATAGGTTTGCCGTTAACACTTAAAATAAGATCTCCACTTCTAAAACCATACTTATACAGTAAACTACCTGGTTTCACATATCTGAACTTAAATCCAACTGTTTCTCCGTTTCTCACAACAGGAACAATAAACACATCTTTAAGAAGCTTCCCTATATCTGCCGTTTGCTGTTCAACAAACCTTTTATCAAGTCTGTAAACTTCTGAATTCTCAGATTTAACCGTTTTCTGAGGTTTTCTCTTCTCCCTTGAGGAATATGTTGTTCCGGTAGTGCTTAGTTTAACTGTAAGTTTGTATTTTCTTCCCCCCTTAGAAAGGATAACAAAAAATTTACCTATTTCTTCAACTTTAAATCTTCCAACATTACTTCCCTTTTTTACTATCTGGGGTTTGTCCCCTACTTTTATAAGGGCGTATTTTTCTTTGTTTAAAACAAGTGTTCCAACAAGGGTTATGTTGCCTATAGAACTTCCTGAGGATACAATTTCATTTTTCTTTTCCTTTTTTTCTTCCTTTTCCTCAACAATAATTTCCTGGTCAAATGTCCTAAATATAGATGCAATTTTTGAGTAATCTCTTGTTTTTACTTCTTTTACCTTTACAGGTTTAACAACAGCCGGCGGTAAAGAAAAATATTTATACTCAATATACCCGTTTAAAACAAGGGCTAAAGATGCTCCAATTGAAAAAGCTAAAATTACAGCAAAAATCTTATTTATATCAAAATGTTTTATATACTCAAACATTCTACTATAAACCCCTAAGCATCAAAGGATTAATATTTATCTCCTGCTTTACATTTCTTCCAAATATTTTTCCTGTAAATAAACCTTTCAATCTTATCCCCTTTTTGTCTCCAATAGGAACCACAAGTTTACCCTTAAATACTCCATCTATATTTTTTCCTTTTAATGTAGCATCTACATTTGAATGTTCACCTTCAGGTACAAGTTTCCATCTAACTTCTGTGTTATTGAATGTTGTAATTGGCAAAAATTTTACAAGAAAATTTCCATTTCCCTTTGCTACTATAAACTCCCCTTCCTTCATAAATTTTGTACTTGT
>CAZHWB010000040.1:0-16373 GCA_964536105.1 uncultured Aquificales bacterium
TTGCCCAGACTGGTTCATAGGCAATATCTATAAATGCCATATCCTTTTCAACCCCTGCAAGACCGTTTCTTATCTGTTTCTCAACAACAGATAGGGTTTTACCCTGTTCCCTTTCTTCTAAAGTTTCCCCTACACATAAAATAGGTCTAAGTCCGTGCTCAATAGCTGAAACAACCTTTTTGTTTATAAGATCGTCCTTTTCACCAAAAATATGTCTCCTTTCAGAATGGCCTAAAATAACATATTCAACCTCAAGTTCTGTAAGCATAAGGGGGGAGATCTCCCCTGTAAAAGCCCCTTTATCCATAAAATACATATTTTGGGCACCTAGTTTTACATTGTATTCACCTTCCTTTTTTGCAGCATCAAGACGTATAGATGCTGATGAAAGGGCTGTAAAAGGAGGAGCTATCATTATCTCAATATTCAATAAATCCTTCACAGAAGGTAGAAATACATCAAGGTACTCCAGGGTTTCCCCAACTGTTTTATTCATTTTCCAGTTTGCAGCAATAAGATAACCCATTCCATAGACCTCTTTTTCACTTTTTGAAAAAAATATTTTAACATATTGAATAATGCTCCTTTTCAGAAAGCTTCAAAGCATCAGTATCTTTTTATAAAGATTTGATATAGGTTCTTACGATAAAATATTAGCTTATGAAAATATTCAGAGAGGTGGAGAATTGCAAAAATTCATATTCATCACCGGCGGTGTCCTGTCATCTCTAGGAAAGGGAGTTACTTCTGCCAGTATAGGAACAATTCTGGAAGAAATGGGTTATAAAATTACATTTTTAAAGCTGGACCCTTATCTAAATATAGACCCGGGAACTATGAACCCATACCAGCACGGGGAAGTTTATGTAACAGAAGATGGGGCAGAGACAGACCTTGACCTTGGGCATTACGAGAGATTTACCCATGTAACACTAACAAAATACAACAATACAACATCAGGAAAGCTTTACCATACCCTTCTTGAAAAGGAAAGAAGAGGAGCATTTTTAGGGGCAACTGTTCAGGTTATTCCCCATTTTACAAATGAGATAATAAGGAGTATAGAAAAGGCAGCATCAGGGTCAGATATAGCCTTGATAGAAATAGGGGGAACTGTTGGAGACATAGAAAGTCTTCCATTTCTTGAAGCTATAAGACAGATGGGGCTTGAACTTGGAAAAGAAAATGCCCTTTTTATACATCTTACATACGTCCCTTATATAGCTGTTGCAGGGGAACTGAAAACAAAACCTACCCAGCATTCTGTTAAAGAGCTCAGGGCTATAGGTATACAGCCTGATATTATCATCTGTAGAGCAGATAGAAATATTCCAAAACCTATAAAAAGAAAAATTGCCCTTTTTACAAATGTAAGTGAAGAGGCGGTTTTATCGGCTCCAGATGTAGATATCATTTACAGAATTCCCCTTATACTTAAAAAAGAAAAGCTTGATCAGGTTATAGCAAAGCATCTAAACCTTGAGTATAAAGAACCCCAGCTGAAAGAGTGGAAAAAGATTGTTAACACCCTTTCAAAACTTGAGAAAAGTGTGGATATAGGTATTGTAGGGAAGTATGTAGAACTGAAAGATGCCTATAAAAGTATTTCAGAGTCCCTTATCCATGCCCAGATACCAAATAAAGTAAAAGTAAACCTCCACTGGATAAACGCAGATGAGATTAATGAAGAAAATATTGATGATATCTTAAAAGATTTAGATGGAATTCTCGTCCCTGGAGGTTTTGGCGAAAGGGGAATAGATGGAAAGATATTAACCGCAAAATATGCACGGGAAAACAAAATTCCTTATTTTGGTATATGCCTTGGAATGCAGGTTGCAGTAATAGAGTTTGCCAGAAATGTAGCTGGTTTAAAGGAAGCCCATTCTACAGAGTTTGATCCGGAAACCCCTTACCCTGTTATAGATCTTATGCCTGAGCAGAAAAATATAGATAAAAAAGGCGGAACAATGAGACTTGGAGCTTATAAATGTACCCTTATAGAAGGAACTAAAGCTTTTAATATATACGGGCAAAAAGAGATATATGAAAGACACAGACACAGGTACGAGGTAAATCCAGAGTTTAGGCCTATATTAGAAGAAAAAGGTCTTGTTGTATCCGGTGTTTATAAGGCAAAAAATCTTGTTGAGATTGTTGAACTTCCTGAAGATGTTCACCCATGGTTTGTTGCCTGCCAGTTCCACCCGGAATTTAAAAGTAAACCGTTCCAGCCCCACCCTCTTTTTGTATCATTTGTAGAGGCATCTTTAAAGAAAAAACAGTCTAAGGAAGCTTCCTAACAGGAAAGCTTCCTTCTATATTTATTGTAATATCTCTCCTGTAGGGGATAAGAATGCATCCTTTTGATTTTATATTCAATCCATCTTCTATAGCCGTTATAGGGGCAACAGATAAAAAGGAAAAGGTGGGTTATGGGATTTTCAAAAATATAATATCTGGCGGTTATAAGGGAAAGGTATTTCCTGTTAATAAAAGATTAGAAACCCTGGAAGGTTATAAAGTTTATAAATCTGTCCTTGATATACCTGATAAAGTTGATCTGGCAATAATAAGTATCCCTATAAAGTATGTTCCGGAACTTTTTGATGAACTTGGAAAAAAAGGTGTCAAAGGTGCCGTTGTTATATCAGCTGGAGGAAAGGAGGCTGGAGAAGAAGGAAGAAAGATAGAACAGATTTTAAAAGAAAAAGGGGAAAAATACGGAATAAGATTTTTAGGACCAAACTGCCTTGGATTTGCAAATACAGAGATAGATCTGAATGCAAATTTTGGACTTGACAGACCTTTAAAAGGAAAAACAGCTTTTATATCCCAAAGTGGGGCCCTCTTTACAGCTATAATGGACTGGGCTTTAGAGGAAAAAATAGGATTTTCTTATGCTGTAAGTATAGGAAATATGGCTGATATTGAGTTTGGGGAGCTTATTGAATATCTGGGGGAGAAGGAAAATGTAGATACCATACTTGTATATATGGAAAGTTTAACTGATGCAGAAAAGTTCGCAAAGGCTTCAAGGAGAATATCAAGATATAAACCTATAATAGTAGCAAAATCTGGGAAATCTAAAGCTGGACAAAAAGCGGCAACTTCCCATACAGGGGCTATATCTGGAAAAGATTTTCTATACTCTGCCCTTTTTAAAAGGACCGGGGCTGTCAGATGTGATAATGTTCTTCAGCTGTTTGATCTGACAGAGGCTTTTTCAAAACAACCTGTTCCAGAAGGGGATAGATTTGCTGTAGTCACCAATGCAGGGGGACCAGGTGTTATGGCAGCAGATGAATTTGAGAGGTGGAATATATCCCCTGCACAGCTTTCTAAAGATACAGTTGAAAAACTAAACACTTTTTTACCTCCTGTATGGAGCCGTGGAAATCCTATAGACATTATAGGAGACGCTCCCCCTGAAAGGTACAGGAAAACCCTGGAAGTTTTGTTTGAGGCAAAGGAGATAGATGGGATAATATGCATACTTACACCCCAATTTATGACAAAGCCCTACGAAACAGCCGAGGTTTTTATAAATGTATCAAAGGGCAGAAAAAAACCCTTTTATACGGTTTTACTTGGCGGGGAAAAGCTAAAAAAAGCCAAAGAAATTTTAGAGGAAAACAATATACCTGTTTTTGAAACACCAGAAGAAGCTGTGGATAGTATGTATTTATCTTACACATACACCTACAGAAAAAAACTCCTTGAAAGGGACATTTTAAAGCAGGTGGAGGATAGGGACGCATACAACAGCGTTAATGATATAATAAGCAATTTTTTATCTAAAAAGCAGTTTTTACTGCCTTCCTATGAAACAAAAAAGATACTCTCCTTATACAACATACCTGTAAATGAAACATACCTTGCAAAAAGTTTAGATGAAGCTATTTTTTACGGGGAAAAGCTAGGTTTTCCTGTTGTACTTAAGGTAAACTCCCCGGATATTCTTCATAAAACAGAGGCAAAAGGGGTTATTAAAAATATAACATCTGTCAAACAGCTGACATCAGCCTACAGCCAGATTTTAGAAAACGCCAGAAAATATAAAAAAGACGCGTATATAGAAGGGATTGTTGTGGAAAAACAGGTAGATGGGGATTTTGAACTTATTGTAGGAAGCAGTTTTGATAACATTTTCAAACAGTATGTAATGTTTGGAATGGGAGGAACATTTGTGGAGTTTTTTAAAGATGTTTCCTTTGATTTTATTCCCCTTTCACAGACTTTTGCTTATGAGATGGTAAAATCTACAAAAATCTACAAACTTTTAAAAGAGGGATTTAGGGATAAAAAGCCAGTTAATATAGAAAAAATAGTAAATCTTCTTATTAATGTTTCAAAACTCCTTACAGATTTTCCGTATATAAAAGAGCTTGATATTAATCCTATCCTTGTTAAGGAAAACAGTATTTTTGCTGTAGATGGAAGAATAAAACTTTCCCCTTCCAGGGAGAAAAATACAATACTTCTATAAAGGAGGACTTTAAGTGATTAGGGAAGAACTAACCCCAAGGCAGATAGTTGCAGAACTTGACAAATATATAGTTGGACAGAAAGAGGCAAAAAAAGCGGTTGCCATTGCCCTTAGAAATAGATGGAGGAGAAGCAAACTTCCAGAGGACCTTCGGGATGAAGTTATCCCTAAAAATATTCTTATGATAGGACCAACAGGGGTTGGTAAGACGGAAATAGCAAGAAGACTTGCAAACCTTGTAGGAGCTCCCTTTATAAAGGTTGAAGCAACAAAATTTACTGAGGTTGGATACGTAGGTAGAGATGTAGAAAGCATCATAAGGGAACTTGCAGAAGCTTCATTTAAGATGGTTAAGGCGGAAAAAATGGAGGAAGTTCAGGAGAAGGCTAAACAGTTAGCTGAAGAAAAAATCCTTGATTATCTTGTCCCAAGGAAGATAAAAAGATATGGAACGCTGGAAACATTTGAAGAGGAAAAATCCCCAGCAAGGGAAAAATTCAGAGAGATGTTAAGAAAAGGGGAACTTGACAGCAGGACGATAGAGATTGAGGTTGAGGAAAAGCCTATATCTGTTGTAGGGGGAGTTATAGCCCCAGGTATGGAGGATCTTGAAAATCAACTGAAGGATCTTTTTTCAAATCTTGCACCATCAAAGAGAAAAAGAAGAAAAACCACCATAAAGGAAGCTATGAAGATTTTACAACAGCAGGAGGCAGAGAAGTTAATAGATATGGATGAGGTTGCTTCTGAGGCGGTATACAGGGCTGAAAATTACGGTATTGTTTTTATTGATGAGATTGACAAGGTTGCAGGAAAGCAGTCTGGTTCTGGACCTGATGTATCCAGAGAAGGTGTCCAGAGGGATTTACTTCCAATTGTGGAAGGAACAACAGTATCAACAAAATATGGACCTATAAAAACCGACCATATATTATTTATTGCCGCTGGAGCTTTTCATCTTGCAAAACCATCAGATTTAATACCAGAGCTTCAGGGTAGATTTCCTATAAGGGTTGAACTCCAACCTCTAACCAAGGAAGATTTTGTAAAAATACTTACACAACCAAAAAATGCCCTTATAAAACAGTATAAAGCTTTAATGGCTACAGAAGGGGTTGAACTTGAATTTACAGATGAAGCAATAGAAACAATTGCCGAAATAGCCGAGGAGGTTAATGAAAAAACAGAAAATATAGGGGCAAGAAGGCTCCACACAATTCTTGAACGTATAATGGAAGATTTTTCCTTTGAAGCCCCAGATTTAAAGGGACAACACATAATAATAGATGAAAACCTCGTAAGATCAAAATTAAAAGATGTTATACAAAATGAGGACCTGACAAGGTATATACTTTAAGGGGAGTTTTCCTCCTCCCCTTTTCTATATATAACAAACTTCCCACTTACCCAGCCTTCATAAATATCACCTTTTTGATCTATATACATAACTTTGTACCATTTTTTGTTTTCAACCACCATACTGTCAAGAACATCAACAACATTTCCATAGGGAATAGTTGTTAAAACTTTTGATTGTAAACTTGGATGTTCCCTTAAATTTAATGCCCTTGCTGTGATAACAGCTTTCCCTACAGGAACCTTCACAAGGTTTTTCCTTTCAACCCATCCTTCTAGTTCCTTTCCCCCTTTATCTACTTTTATTTTTATCCAGTCATTATCCCTTTCAGTCATTTCAAGGAGAGATTTACTTCTTATCCTTGCCACAATTTTTGATTTCCTATCAGGTTCTTCCCGTAGATAGATAACCCTTTTAAGGGGGAAGTACATATCAGGGACTATATTATCCTGGTTCTGCAGGTTTTCATCCTGCTTTGTTTCCTGATATGAAACCTGGGTTTCTTCCTGTGTATTATCCTGGGATATGCTTTCTTTATACTCAGCGTAAGATGTCTGGATATCTTGCTGGATATGTTCAGCTGTATCATTCTTTTTTGTTTCCTTCTGGATATTTTCATTGTTTTCCGGTAAAAGAAGAAATACAGCTCCAATGAAAAAAACAATTCCTATCAGAGCAATAACCGGTTTCACAGGGATATTTTTTGTATTTTCTATCTTTTTAGAATCTTCCTCTTTTTCTTCCTTCTTTTTACTTTCTTCTTTTTCCACAATGTAATCTTTTAAATGTTCTTTAGAAAGGACACCCTCCTTTATATTCTCTGATATTTTTTTTAGAAATCTTTCCAGTTTTTTCTCATTTCCCTGGGAAATCTTATAAAGGTAGCTGTCTACATCCTTTTCAAGTTTTATATCCCTGCCAAAAAGCTCTTTTAAGAAGTTTTCTGTAAAGCCTTTTATCTCTTCTTTTTTTAAATCTCCACAACCAATAAGGATATCAGCAGATTTCCTGAGTTTTTTAAGGTAAAAGGAATTTATCAGGTCTTTTATTTTTTCATTTCCCAGAAGAAAAAGGGAATAATTATCCTTTGCATCTGTACATAGTTTTTCAAAGCCTTTTAACTGTTCAAAGGAAAGTTTGTCTATATCTTTTATCAGGACTAAAAGACCCTTTCCTTCCTTTTCCAGCTTTTGGGCAAATTCCTTTAAAGAGGAAACCCCAAATTCATTTAAAAGATTTTCAAAAAACTCATCTATACCTAGAACTCCTATATCATCAGCCTTTACAACAAGAAAATACCTATTCCCCAGGTGTTCTTCTATATAATCTTCAATCTCTTTAATTTTTTCCTGTTCTTTTAAAAGAACAATTCCACAACCTTTTCCTTCCTTTAAAATTAAATCAAGCTCTGAGAACATAGACTTATCCCTGTTTGTTTTTATGTCTTATTTTACTTGAAATTTGTGAAAAAGTAGAGGGGGTAATATTTATAGAAAGACACGGCAAAAAGCCGTGTTTTATATAAGTCCTCCAGCTATTGCAGGAATTATTGCAACAACATCACCATCTTTAAGTTCAGTATCTTTTCCTTTTAAAAATCTTATATCTTCATCATTAACAAAGAAGTTTACAAATTTTCTTATTTCACCGTTCTCATCAACAAGTCTTTCCTTTATACCGGGAAATTCCTCTTCCAGTTTTTCTATAAGCTCAGCTATTGTTGAAGCTTCAACCTGAACTTCTCCCTGTCCCTGGGTTACTCTTCTAAGGGCAGTTGGTATTCTAACAGTTACAGCCATCTTGACCTCCTGAGTTATTTATTTACTGTTTCACCGATAACCTTCTCTTTAAACTCAATTAAGGAAGGTTTAATATGAATAGGTTTTTTCAGTTTTCCTTCAAGGACTTCCATTGTTTTATAACCGTTTCCTGTTATGTATGCTACAACAATCTCATCAGGATCAAAAACTCCTGCTTCTGCATATTTTTTAAGAACTGCTATTGTTGTTCCCCCTGCTGTTTCTGTAAAGATTCCCTCGGTTTTTGCAAGGAGCTTCATACCTTCAATAATCTCCTCATCTGTGGCAACTTCTATGCTTCCATTACTTTCTTTTGCCACCTTCACAGCGTAAGGTCCGTCTGCAGGATTTCCAATAGCAATAGATTTTGCTATTGTGTTTGGTTTTTCAGGAACAATCCAGTCTCTACCTTCTTTGAAAGCTTTATATATAGGACTGCACCCTTCAGCCTGGGCTCCATACATCCTAGGAGGATTATCAGATATGAGACCAACCTCCTTTAATTCGTTAAAACCTTTCCATATTTTTGTGTACAAAGAACCTGATGCAAGAGGAGCAACAACAGCCCCTGGAGCTTTCCACCCTAACTGTTCAGCAACTTCAAAGGCAAGGGTTTTTGATCCTTCTGAATAAAAAGGTCTAACATTGATATTTACAAAGGCCCAGCCAAACTCATTTGCTATTTCTGAAGAAAGCCTGTTTACATCATCGTAGTTCCCATCAACAGCAACAACTGTCGGATCAAAAACAAGGGAACCTATTATTTTGTTTGTTTCAAGGTTTGCAGGTATAAAAACAAAACATTTCATACCTGCTGCTGCTGCGTTGGCTGATACAGAGTTAGCCAGATTACCAGTAGATGCACAAGCTGCCGTATCAAAGCCGAATTCTTTGGCTTTTGATAAAGCTACAGCTACAACCCTGTCTTTAAAGGATAAAGTTGGATGGTTTACAGAGTCATCTTTTATATAAAGATTATTTAAACCAAGTTCTCTACCTAGATTTTCAGCCTTCACAAGGGGAGTATACCCTGCTGTTAAACCAACTGTTGGATTATCAACAGGCAGTAAATCCACATATCTCCATAAACTTTTAGGACCTTGCTGTATTTTCTCTTTAGATATGTTCTTTTTTATATAATCATAATCGTATTCTATCTCCAATGGGCCAAAGCAAAATTCACACACATGGATAGGCTCTATAGGATATTCCTTTCCACACTCTTTACATTTAAGACCTTTGACTTTTGCCATTTATTTGTAAACCTCCAAAACAAGAATATATTTTAGGATAACTATTATATTACAAATTTCATGCAGTTTGGGAAATGTGCTAAAATAAAAAAAATTTATATCTTTAATACCCAAAACATCTAAAACGGAGGTCTTACCATACATGTTTAATGAGTTCTCTATAGAAGAAGCTCTTACCTTTGATGATGTTCTTCTCCTTCCAAGAAAGTCAGACGTACTGCCCCACGAGGCAGATGTAAGCTCCTACTTAACACCCAGAATAAAACTCAATATTCCCATTGTGTCTGCAGCAATGGATACAGTTACAGAGCATAGACTTGCCATAGCCCTTGCAAGGGAAGGGGGAATAGGTATTATCCACAGGAATATGTCTATAGAAGACCAGATGAGGGAGGTTGAAAGGGTTAAAAAGGCTGAATCTGGAATGATAACGGAACCTGTAACTATAAAACCAAATCAGACAGTTAAGGAAGCCCTTGAAATAATGGCCAACTATAAAATATCTGGCGTTCCTGTTGTAGATGACGAAGGAAAGCTAATAGGTATCCTTACAAATAGAGACCTTCGCTTTCTTCACAAAAAGGATTATAACAAGCCTGTTTCAGCTTTTATGACAAAGGCTCCCCTTATTACAGCTAAGGAAGGAACATCTTTAGAAGAGGCTATGGAGATACTCCAGAAGCATAAAGTTGAAAAACTTCCAGTTGTAGATGAGGAAGGAAGGTTAAAGGGCCTCATTACAATAAAGGATATAATAAAAAGAAAGCAGTATCCTAACGCGTGTAAAGATGAGCTTGGAAGATTAAGGGTAGGTGCTGCAGTTGGAACAGGCCCTGATACAATGGACAGGGTAGCTGCTTTAGTTGAAGCTGGTGTAGATGTGATTGTAGTTGATACAGCCCACGGCCATTCTGTCAGGGTTCTTGAGACTGTGGAAAAAATAAGGGGTGAGTATCCTGATTTAAATCTTATAGGTGGAAATATTGCAACCCCTGAAGCAGCAGAAGACCTTATAAAAGCAGGGGCTGACGCTGTTAAGGTAGGGGTAGGCCCTGGTTCAATCTGCACAACAAGGGTTGTTGCAGGGATAGGGGTTCCCCAGATAACTGCTGTAGCTAAATGTGCAGAGGTAGCCCATAAGTATGGAAAAACTGTTATAGCTGATGGGGGTATTAGATATTCTGGAGATATAGTCAAGGCAATAGCTGCAGGGGCTGATACTGTTATGCTTGGTTCCCTCTTTGCAGGAACAGAAGAATCTCCAGGGGAAAGGATATTCTTCCAGGGTAGAGCTTACAAGGTTTACAGGGGAATGGGCTCTTTAGGAGCAATGAAAGCCAGATTTTCTTCAGATAGATATTCCCAGGAAAATCTTGAAAAATTTGTTCCTGAAGGTATAGAAGGAAGAATTCCATTTAAAGGTCCTTTATCTGATGTTGTTTATCAGCTTGTTGGTGGTCTAAGGTCAGGAATGGGATATACAGGTAGCAGAACAATAAAGGATCTTCAGGAAAACGGCAGATTTGTAAAAATTACAAATGCAGGGTTAAGGGAAAGCCATGCCCACGATGTTTATATAACCCAGGAAGCTCCAAATTACTGGATAGATTAACAGGATAGAACTAAATTTAAGATTTAGGAATTTAAATCTGGAGGTGTCAGAATGGCTGATCCTATCACCTTTTACATATCAGCCGGCGCCTTTGCTGTAACAGCTGTACTTATAATGATTTTTCTTATAAAAGAAGGGATAAAACATTTTAACAACAATAATTCAAACTAAGAGGATTTGAATGAAAGAAAATTTCACACCTTTTGATATGCTCCTTACACAGGAGCTTACTAATCTGCAGAGATTTGTTGTAAAGGCTCCTTTAGGGACAAATGAGTTCTGGAGTGAATGGCAGGCAAAAACCGGGGAAATTATTGTAACTAAAGCTGCTATAAAGAGGGCTTTAAAAACAAATAAAAATGCCCTCTCTGAAGAAGAAATAACAAAACTATCTTCCCTCCTTGAGGCGTACAGAGAAATAGCAACATACCTTGAGCTGTTGAGGCAGACTGCTCTAAAGGTAAAAGGGATTGATCCTTCTTCCTGGGATATATTTGATGGAATAGAAGGGGAAAGTTCCGAAAATGACAGTGATGAGGACCTGCCTTTTTAGGTAGGGTCTTTAATTTTTTAAGTTTTTAAGAGGTTTTTATGGGAAAGCTTTTTTCTGTTTTACTGATGCTTGGGACGGTGTATCTTTTTTCATGTGCACCTTTACATAAAAAAACCTGTGAAAGGACATTCTTAAGTATCGTAAAAAATTCCCACAATGAGAAGGAAGTAAATAAGATTAGGGGAAGTATATACATAAAAGGTATTCTTCTTTTATTTAATGCTTCTTTAAAAGACAGCACCCAGATAGACCTTTTTACCCCTATAGGAACAAAGGTTGCCAGATTTTATGAAGACAGTGAAAATGTCTGTATTGAGGTAAAAAACCGTAAAATCTGTGGAAAAGCTCCAAAGATGTATAGGGAAGCTTTGTCTGAAGAAATCCCCTTTTCCCTGACAGATATTATTTTAGGCAGGTTTGATATATCTCCTGAAAGTAAATATATATGCCAGGGGAATGCAATAACGATAAATGATAATGAAAAAACGTATATCTTTGAAAAGGGTTTTTTAAAAAAAATCAGTTATAAAGATTTTTCCCTTGAATATGAATACAAAGATGGTAAGCCGGAAAAGGTTATTTTAAAGGCAGATGGAACAACCTTAGCTAAAATTTTTATAAGGGATTTAGAATGATTGTAAAGGTTTGCGGTATAACGCAGGAAGAACAGGCAAGAGAAATATCCAGTTTTGGGGCAACACATATAGGCGTTATACATTTTCCAAAAAGTCCAAGGCATATAGATATATCCAGAATAAAAAGCATTAAATCTTCCATACCTGATACTGTTAAGCTTGTAGCTGTCGTTGTTAATCCGGACAAAAAAGATGTTTTAAAGCTTTTAGAGGTTGCTGATGTTATCCAGTTCCACGGGGAAGAACCCCTTGAATTTCTGAAGGATTTTCCTAAAGAAAAAATTTTTAAGGCTTTTAGAATAAAGGATTTTTCAGATGTTGAAAAAATAGAACCCTTTTCAGAAGAAGGTTACACAATTTTGATAGATGCCTTTCATAGGGAAGCTTACGGAGGTACAGGAAAGCAGATAGATCCTTTTCTTGCAAAAGAGATTATAAAAAGATATAAAAATATAATCCTCTCAGGAGGTTTATCTCCTGAAAATGTTGAAAATCTCATTAAAAATCTAAGGCCTTATGGGGTTGATGCTTCATCTAAGCTTGAAGTTAAGCCAGGTGTTAAGGATCTTGCTAAAACAAAGGAATTTGTACAAAGGGCAAGAAAAGCTTTTTCAGGAGAATTAGTTGAGTAGGTTTATAAAACGTATAAAACCTGCTTTTGAAAAAACTGTTTCTCCAATTATAGATATCTTTCATAAATTAAAAATATCCCCTAACTTACTGACAGTTTCAGGTATTATTTTCACGGCGGTTGGTTCGTACTTTTTATACAGGGAGGAGTTTTTCCTTGCAGGGGTTTTTATCCTCTTTGGAAATCTATGTGATGCTTTAGATGGAACCCTTGCAAGGAAATACAACCAGTCTTCAACCTTTGGGGCTTTTTTAGATTCTGTAGTTGATAGAATTTCTGATTTTTTACCCCTTATCGCAATAGCTGGAATTTATAGACATGATGAGGTTATGTTTTTCATCTCTCTGTCTGCTGTTGTGTTTTCATTCCTGGTTTCATATACAAGGGCAAGAGCTGAAGGACTTGGCATAAACTGTAGTGTTGGGCTTTTTGAAAGACCAGAGCGTTCAGCTGTTTTGATTGTATCTATTTTTATGGGAATTATTGATATAGCGGTAGTTGTTGTTGCCCTTGGAGCAGCTATCACAGCTTTACAGAGGATTTTATGTGTGTATAAAAAAACCCTGCCGGAGGCAGGGTAAATTGGAAATTCCTGAAGAAGCTCTTGCAGCAGACTTTAGTTTATCAGTTGTATAGGCAGTTTTCTGTGATTTTTATTAGGTTTTTAATAAGGGGTTAAAAATGGAAAGGAAGAAAAAATTAGGTTTATGGGAAGCTGTATCTATCGCTGTAGGAACAATGATTGGGGCAGGTATATTTTCAATTCTAGGGGTTGGGGCTGAAATATGTAAACAAAATCTTTATATTGCTTTTATTTTAGCCTCCTTAATAGCTTACCTTGTTGCCTATTCTTATGCAAAGCTTGGGACTGTGTATGTTTCTAATGCAGGTCCTATAGAGTTTATACTCAGGGGAATAGGGGATAACCCCATAACAGGAACCCTGGCAATTCTTATGTGGTTTAGTTACGTTATTTCTATATCTCTTTTTGCTAAAGCATTTGCAGGATATTTTTTAGCTCTGTTTAAACTTCCTCTATCTTCAGTGTACATAGCTATAGTGGAAGTAGCGGTTATTTCTTTCTTTACCGTTCTAAACTTTTTCGGATCAAAGGCTGTAGGAAAAGCGGAATTCTGGATTGTTGTTGTCAAGGTTTCTATACTCCTGTCTTTTGTTGTTTTGGGTGTATGGAGTATAAATCCGGAATTTTTAAAACCTCTTATTTCCCATAAAGATATTGTTAACACCTTTTATGCTGCTTCCGTTTTATTTTTAACATATATGGGATTTGGTCTTATAACAAACGCTTCAGAAGATATCCAGGATCCTAAAAAAAATGTTCCTAAAGCTATATATTTGAGTCTTGCCATTGTTACCTTTGTTTATGTTTCTGTTGCCCTGGTTGCTGTTGGAAACCTAGGATATAAGGGGCTGATAGAGGCTAAAGAGTATGCCCTTGCAGAGGCAGCAAAACCTTTTTTAGGTCAGATAGGTTTTGTTTTTGTATCCCTTGGGGCTTTATTTTCTACAGCTTCGGCTATTAACGCCACTTTGTACGGTGGGGCAAATATAGCTTATGCCCTTGCAAAAGAAGGGGAACTTCCGAGGATTTTTGAAAGGAAGGTCTGGTTTCAGGCTCCAGAAGGATTATATATAACTGCTGTTTTCAGCCTTTTATTCGCTATTTTTTTTAATCTAAATGGTATAGCAAATCTTATAAGCACAGTTTTTCTTGTTATTTATATCTTTGTTTTAATATCCCATTTTAAGCTTGTAGATAAAGTAGGAGGGAAAAAACCCTTTATACTGTTTAATCTCATCGTAATAATTTCAGTATTTATTATCCTTCTTATATACCAGTGGAAAACGAATAAGGATAGTTTTTTTACAAGCCTTAGTATTATCTTCGGCTCTTTTATTTTTGAGCTTTTATACAGGAATATAACAAAAAGAAAAATTACAAAAAGGGGAAATAGCTTGAATTATAATGGTTAGTAAAAACTATCTGGAGGTTTCTAGTTGGAAATATACCTTCCTGTTGCTGATGTTTCTGTCAATTTATGGGCTATTATCCTTTTGGGCCTCGTGGTTGGATTCCTATCGGGTCTTTTAGGCATAGGAGGAGGTATTATCCTTAATCCTGCACTTATTAAACTTGGAATACCCCCTATCGTTACTGTAGGAACGTCAGTAGCACAAATGGTTGGAGCTACTGTATCCGGATTTTTGTCCCATCTGAAATTAAAGAATATTGACCTTAAAATGGGCTGGATTATGGTTTTATCTGGTTTTGCCGGCGGGGGGATAGGAGTTTTACTGGCAAAAGCTTTAGAAGACGCAGGTTATTTTAGAACATTTGTCCTTTCTTTATACACCTTTTACCTTGGATTTACAGGTATTACTATGTTTTTAGATGTTTTAAGAAAGGAAAAAAAAGAAGATAAAAAATCTTCTAAGATGAAAGATTTTATACAAAATCTGCCTATAAAGATGAAGTTTCAGTTTACAGAGATATCAGTTCTTGTTCCTGTTGGAATTGGAGCATTTGCCGGGTTTTTAGCAGCTGTAATGGGTGTTGGAGGGGGATTTGTTGTAATCCCTGCTTTAATATACCTTGCTGGATTTCCTGTTCAAAAGGCTGTTGGAATGAGCCTGTTTCAGATGATATTTGTTACATCTTTTCTTACTTACTTCCACGGGACTGTTAACCACGGTGTTGATATTGTTTTGGCTTTAATTCTTATGGCTGGTTCATCCTTTGGGGCTGTCTTTGGGGCAGCAGTTGGGCAAAATATGAAAAAAGAGTATATAAAAATGATAATGGCCTTCTTGGTTTCCTCTGTTGCTGTTATGAGTTTTTATCAGCTCTTTTTTGAAAAACAAAAAGAAAAACCTCCTATTGAAGCTGTAGATAATCCAATATCCCACTTTGCGTTTAACTATCCAGAGATATATTCTTTAACTGTTATTATTGTTAGTCTTGTTGCTGGGTTTGTAATAAGTTCTATAGCCCATAGATTGAAAATTTTTATAGAAGTTCTTTTGGAAAAAAGGAAAATAAGAGGATGAAGGTAGGTTGGATTGATTATTTAAATACTGTTCCTTTTGATTTTGAAATGGTTGGTCTTAGACCGGCAGGAAATATTGAACTTGTCAGGGGATATCCCTCAAAAATAAATCAACTTCTATACTCAGGAAAAATAGATATTGGATTTATATCCTCTGCAGAGTACATTCAGCATTTTGACAGGTATTATATACTTCCAGACCTTTCTATAAGTGCCTTAAATAAAGTCCATTCTGTATGCGTATTTTCAAACAGGCCGCTTGAGGATATAAAGGAGATATACCTTACAAAGGCATCTAAGACCTCAAAGCTCCTTACCAGGATTGTTTTTGAAAAATTTTTCAAGAAAAAACCGGTGTATAAGCCTTTAGAAGATTATCAGAATATTCAGGAAAAAACAGTTCTTTTAATAGGTGATAACGCAATAAAATACCAGAAGCAGTTTCCTTATGTTATAGATTTATCAGCCCAGTGGTATAAAAAAACTAAACTGCCCTTTGTATTCGCCCTGTGGTGTGTAAGGAGGGATTTTTTTGAGAGGGAAAGGGAGACTGTTCTTGAATTTAAAGAGGTCCTTGTAAAAACAAAAAATATTTTTTTCTCTGATATTGAAAAATTTCTAAGAAGACTGAAAACAGATATAGATAAAGAGTTTGCCTACACATATTTAAAAAACCTGGATTTTTGCTTATCTTCCCAACATATTGAAAGTCTTGAGTTATTTTCAACATATCTTTTTGAGATGGGAATTATAGGAAAAAAGCCGATTTTTGAGTTTATTAAATGAGTGTTGTTGAAAAAAAGAGCAGGATACTAAAGGCTATAAGGGATTATTTTGATAAAACACAGGCCTTAGAGGTTATAACAGATATATTAAGACCTTATCCAAATCTAGACAGTAATGTTTACCCTTTAAAGGTGGAATTTTTTGATGAAACCTATACAAAGAAGATTGGGTACCTCCATACATCTCCAGA
>CAZHWB010000041.1:0-2535 GCA_964536105.1 uncultured Aquificales bacterium
TTTATAGCAACAGACCCTGATACAGAAGGGGAAAAAATAAGTTATGACCTTTATCTGAACTCAGCCCCTTACAACTACAACATAAAAAGAGCTGAATTTCACGAAGTAACAAAGAGGGCTTTTTTAGATGCAATACACAACTACAGAGATTTTGATGTAAATCTTGTTAAAGCCCAGCTTGTTAGAAGGGTGGCAGATAGATGGATAGGATTTACCATTTCCCAGTATATTCAAAAGAAACTCCATAAACACTGGCTTTCTGCAGGAAGGGTTCAAACCCCAGTCTTAGAGTGGATAATAAACAGAACAGATGAAGCAAAACAAAAGATAGCTGTTGTTAGAATTGATATCAACGGTTATCCAGTAGAATTTACCTTTGAAGATAAAAAAGAGGCAAAATGGTTCTTTGAACATCTTGAATTTGTATTTATATCCCCTGAAAAAAAGGAAGAAGAACATCTTTTTGTAAAACCATTTACAACAGATCTTATGCTTTCAGAAGCTGCAAGGGAGTTAAGATTTTCGCCCCAGGAAACAATGCAGTATGCGCAGGATTTATTTGAAGCAGGGCTTATAACATACCACAGAACAGACAGTATAAGGGTATCAGAGGCAGGGATATTCGTAGCCAGAGAGTATATAACAGAAAACTTTGGAGAAGAGTTTTTTAAACCAAGAACATTTTCATCAGCCGGTGGAGCCCACGAATGTATACGACCTACAAGGGCTATGGATGCCGAGGAACTTCGCTCAATGATTTATACAATGAATATCCAGGGAATTACATCAAAACATATAAAGCTTTATGATCTTATTTTTAGAAGATTTATGGCCTCCCAGATGAGGGAAACAATTGCAGAAAAAACAACCTTCAAAATAAAAGCCTTCCATTATGAAACACAGGAGGATATCCTTACAAAAATAATACAACATGGATACGATCTTATACTTCCAGTCCATACATATCAAATACCAGAGGGAAAAGTAGAGGTAAAAGACAGGAAAAAGTATCAGCTTAAGCCAAAAGTCCCTTACTATACATTTGCAACAGTTATTCAAGATATGAAAGAAAAAGGGATAGGAAGACCTTCAACATACGCAGTAACAGTTCAAAAGCTTTTAGATAGACACTACATAGTAGAGAGAAGGGGATTTTTATTCCCAACGAAATTAGGAAGAACAGTTATGTCTTTGATTAAAAAAAGAGAAGATATATATAAGTTTGTTAATGAACATTTCACCAAAGAGTTAGAAGAAATTATGGATAAAGTGGAAAAAGGAGAAGCCAATTATCAGGAAGAACTTGAGAAACTATTTAAAGAACTTGAAGAAAGAAAGCTATTTTTCAAAGTGGAAATAGGAAAATACGCCTATGAAGAGTAAAAAAAGGGCTTTAAAGCCCTTTTTATTATCTTATAGGAGATTTTGGGAATAAATGCTGATAGTGAAGTATTCTGTCAAAAATAAAATCTTTATACTCAAGTTCTCCTTTATTTACCTTATAAATATCATTAAGCAGGTCTTCCATAACCTTATTAAACCTTTTGTTGTGAACAACAGCTTCAGTGAAAAATTTTGATGCCAAAAGCAAACCTTCCCCTTTTAGTGCTCCTGTGGAAGTACCATCTTTACGGGATAAATATCCCCTGAAAAATTCAGCCCCTTTTATAGTTGCCCCTATTTTTAAAACCTCAAAAAATAACATAGATAAGTAGGGAAAGGTTTTTTCTTTATAAAAATTTCCAGGATTTTGATAGATATTTACATTATTTTTTAATAAAAAAGATGTTATATGTGCTATTGTAAATATTTGAAATACGTTAATAAATGAAACAAAAGGATCTCTCTTATTCAAACGGCTTAATGAAAGGTTGAAATTGCACTTTAAAAAGTTGTTAAAAACATCATTTGTAAGCTGTTGGATATATTTTAAATTTTCAAGTGTGGGCTTTCTATTTGAGACAGCAAGAGTATCAATTCCACTAAAAACATTTGAATAAATATGACTACATATATCCTTACTTGCTTTTTTCATATAAGAGGCTGACACAAGGGTCTTTTTTACAAATATGTAAGCTAAAATATCAATATGTTTTGATTCTTTAAAAGAGGATAAAAGATTTTTACGTTGAATAAATGAGTTTTTTAGTTTTCCCTTCTTGTCTATGACATAAATGGAAAATCTCAAATCTGAAGGGGGCTTTTGGTGAAGATTATTCCCATTTAACAAAAATAGATTGCTTATTTTATGGATAGATATTTCATCTGAAAAATCTTTTCCTTCCAGAATAACTTTATTTTTGCTAAAAAAAACTTTTGTATTTGGTTTTATAACAAATACGTTCCTCATGAAATTCCCCAGACTTAAATTTTTATTATTAAAACGATGAAAGAACAAAAATCTGACATTTGTTGTAAAATATTTTTATGGTTTTTTGGCAGTAGAATAGGGAAAGCGGGCAAAAAATATGATATAGATCATAAAAAAATTTCCCCAAAATTTTTGATAAAACCAGACTCAGATTTTGATAAGTT
>CAZHWB010000042.1:0-12530 GCA_964536105.1 uncultured Aquificales bacterium
TGTTCAACCGCTTTTTCAACATGGAAAAATTCCCCTCCGTCAGAAAAGGAGTCGGGGGTTACATTCAGTATACCCATAACAGCTGTTTTTACACCTAAATTTAAAAACTTGCCTTTATAATTTATCTTAAATGAAGATTTATGGAGATTTACCCACTGGTTGGTAAGTACTTTTGCCTCTTCAACATTCCCTTCATCTTTTAAGGATTTTATTATCTCTTTGAATTGATCTTCATTTTCTACAACAACAGGTTCTTTAAAAGGGTCTGAAAAAACTATTTTATAAACCTCAACGTCCTGGGGGATTATAAAGCTGTGTATATTCATCTGTTCTCCTTATAAGATTTTAGGTTATAAAGTTAATATATTTTAAATAAATTAAGCCACAGTATGTTTGAAAAATCTGTGAATTTATAGGAGAAGCTCTTTTATTTCTTTGTATTTTGGATTTTCTTCTATGAGAAGAATAAATCTTTTTCCTATATCTTCTCCAAGTCTGTAATAGGCCTCCCACTGCAGGGGATCAAAAAACTGGTCAAAGGTTGTTTCATGGGGAAAATCTGGATTGTAATCTTTATAATCAATATAAATTGGATTTTTATCTTTTCTTTTTATTTTCTTTAAATCTTCAAGGAAGGCATCTTTTGTTATAGATGTTTTTATATAAACGAAAATTCCTTTACTGCCGTCTGGGTAGTGGATATTTCCAGTACAGAAATTTCTTTTACTAAAACCTTCAGAAGGTTCTGGTTTTATAAAAACCTCAGGTTTTTCATCATCAGGGAAGGTTATCTCTGTATCCAGTTCATTTTTTGCCCTCTGGATGAGCTTTTTTAAGTCTGCAAATGTGTAGTTCTTATCCATACCTGCATCAACAACAACAACTAGTGAACAGTGTCTTCTTAAAAGCTCAAAGGCTCCAAGATTTTCTATATGTCCCCCATCAGAAAGATTTACCTTTAGTCTGCTCAGTGTAGATTTTCCGAGGATTTCCATTAGATTATAGTAAGGCCAGAATACTATATTATTCTGGGAAAGTTTTTGAACGATCTTAGATAAGGTATCCCTTCTTTGAAAGTATTTTGGATTATCAGCCCAGTAACCTAATCTAAGGTTTAATATATTCATAATAAATGCCGTAAGTTTATTTGTATAAACCCCCATCATTGGATTTAAAGCTGCTCCGGATATTGTTATGGCTGTAGAAAGGTAGATATCTTTATACAAAGAGGAAGTTTCTGCGTATTTTGTAAGTTTTGAACCGCAAAAATATGGGGAAAATAAAAAGAAGTCAAAGCTTTTTTCCCCTGCCAATGATTTATCTCCGATGATGTTTAGTGTTGTATTTATCAGGGGGTAGGGGATATTTTCATTTAGAAATTCCCTTAAAGGATAATCCTCCCCTTCTAAAAAACCCTCTTTTAATCTCATTTTATAAAATGTATGCATTGATAAGATGTTAGGATTTGCAAAGATACCAACAATAACAACAAGGATAAATAAAAAAATCAGGTCAATGTTATTTATAAAAATTCCATATGGGAAAAAATTAATAAAAACAGGATAGAAAAATAAAACTAATACAATTAAAAGAAGAAATGGAATAAAGCCAAAGGTGAAAAATAAAAATCTTTCATCCCATATTTTTCTAAATCTGTGCAGGAAATGGTAAGCAAAGGCTGAAAGGGCAAAAGAAATTCCTAAAGCTTTTAGAACCTCTTTAAAATCCTGATATGTCAGATTAAATCTCTGGGATATATATTCACTTGTTTTTAAAAGAATTAAAAGAATAAATAGGAAAAACAAAAAATACCATACACCCCTTAATATCCCTACTGCAACCCAGCTTGATAAAAAATCTATCTTTTCAAAGATACATAAAAATTTTTTTAAAAAACCTTCCTTTGGAATTCTTTCTGAAAAACAGTGGGGCGTAAGATAGCTTCCTTTTCTTTTTAGATATTCTTTAGCTTCTTCATCACAGCAAGGTTTACCTTCCAGTAGTCTTTTTAGTATAAAACTTCCTGAGTATCCTCCCCCAGAAACAGTTGATATGTAATCAAACTTAAAGGCACCTTTTTCTTTCAAAGCTTTTATAAACCCAAATGAAAATGTAGAAGACCTTATACCTCCCCCAGACAGGGAGATACCTGTTAATCCCCTTTTGCTGTTTATATTCAGAAATTCTCTTCTTCTCTGGATAAATTCCTTTTCCCTTTCTAAAATCTGGTTAAATTCACAGAGCTTCATTTTTATTACATTTTTCATAAAAATCTCCCCTCCAGATAAATATAATTGTTATACAGCCTATAGGCTATAAATTGTTAATTAATAATCTTTTGTGAGAGTATTTTATGGCTATAGCTCCTGATACTATAGAGGAAGTTCTTAGAACGGCTAATGTTTATGATGTTATATCTGAATATATAACCCTTGAAAAAGCAGGTTCCAACTATAGGGCTTTATGTCCTTTTCATACAGAAAAAACCCCCTCCTTTATGGTATCACCTTCAAAAAATATATTTAAGTGTTTTGGCTGTGGGAAAAGCGGAAATGCGGTTAAATTCGTTATGGAATATGAAGGGCTTTCATTTTCTGAGGCGATAGTAAAAATTGCCCAAAAGTACAATATTCCAGTTAAATACACAAAATCCCAAGAGGATACTTCCCATCTAACAGGTCTGTATGAGGTAATTAAAAAAATATCTTCTTTCTATAAAGAAGAGCTAAAAAAATCGGTAAAAGCCAAAAAATATTTATCTGAAAGGGGCATTCTTTTTTCTACAGCTGATTTTTTCAACCTTGGATATTCCCCTGAAGAACCTGATAAACTTCTGGATTTTTGTAAAAAGGAAAATATATCCATAGATCAGCTTAAGGATATTGGTCTTGTAACTGTTGGTGAAAGGGGTATTTATGACAGATTTAAGGGAAGAATTGTATTTCCAATAAAGGACCACAGGGGAAGAATTGTCGCTTTTGGAGGAAGAAGCATAGACGGTAAAAATCCTAAATATTTAAACTCCCCTGAAACAAAAATATATCTCAAAAGCAAAGTTTTATACGGTTTTTTTGAAGCAAGGGATACCTTAAGGGAAAAAAAGGAAGTCATTATTGTTGAAGGTTATTTTGATTTACTTTCCCTTTATCAGGTTGGGATAAAAAATGTTGTTGCAACCCTTGGAACTGCCTTAACAGGCTACCATGGGAAGTTATTAAGGAAATTTGTTAAAAAGGCTGTTTTGATGTTTGACTCTGATAAAGCTGGAAAACAGGCTGCTGTAAGGGGAGCAAAGATTTTGCTTTCACAGGGTATAGATGTTTATTATGTTCCTTTAAAGGAAAAAGACCCTGATTTACTTGCAAAATCTGGAAGGAAGACTGTTGAGGAAGCCCTTGACAAAGCCCAGGATTTTTTAAAATTTTTATTAAACAGAATAAAAGAAGAAAAGGAATTGAAAAAACAGAAAAACTTAATAGATTTATACCTTGATGTTGTTTCATACATACCTGATAAACATGTGCAGGGGTTATACCTGAAGGAACTTTCAAAAGGGGTAGGCATTCCTTTAAATCTGCTGGAGGTAAAAAATAGAAATTTTGACGAAACAGAGGAAGAAGAGGAAAAGGAGATACAGAAATACCTTTTTTACTCGGAAAAGATAATATTAAAAACCCTGGTTTTACATAAAGAGGAAATATTGAGGAGTTTCAATAACTTTGATAAAATAGAAGGTTCTGATTACTTTTTATATTTACTGGAGTTAGTTCTTAATAACAAACTTTCAGAGGATGAGTTGGAAGAGATAAAAAATTTTCCTGTTCCAGAAGATTTAAATACTGCCGTGGAAGCTCTAAATCAGCTCCATCAAAAATGGATCAAAAAACAGTTAGAAATTTCTGCCTTATTTAATAAAGTTGATGAAAAAGTCCTTTCTTTATTTTTAGAAAATATCAAAAGGAGGAAGTGATCAAAAATGATGATGCATGAAAGGGACGATGTCCAAAAACTCATTATCCTTGCAAAAGAAAAGGGATACGTTACCTACAAGGAGCTTTCAGAAACAATAGATGAAGACCTCCTTTTATCAGATGAACTGGAAGACCTCATTGAGTATCTAAATGAACTGAATATAGATGTTGTGGAGGAAGGTAAACCTGAAGAATTTTCAGGGGATGGGGCTGATTATCTTGGAATAGATTTTTCAGATGATGTATGGTCTAAAACTGACGACCCTGTAAAACTGTATCTAAAGGAAATGGGAAAAATCCCTCTTCTTACAAGGGAAGAGGAAATAAGACTTGCAATGGAAATAGAAAAAGGCAGAAAAAAGGTGTTTAGAGGACTCCTTAGAACCTCGTTTCTTATGGAAAAGCTTCTTGATGAATGGGCAAAGGTTGCCGATGGAAAGATGAAGGTAAAAGACATAATTAATATAGATTTTGGGGATAAAGAAGATGAAGATGCTATAGATGAGTCAGAAATACTGGATACAGCAACAAAAGATTTTATACAGAAGGGACTTCAGCTTGCCCACATGTACAGGGAGCTTAGGGATTTGGAAGCCCAGATTATAGATGATCCGGAGAATGAAGAATTAAAGAAAACATTTATCAAAAAGCACGCATCTGTCAATAGATTTGTCCGCAGTCTGAATATAAAATTCACGAAACTTGATAAAATAGCAGATGAATTAAAGGAACTCTACCATAGATTAAAAAGAAAAGAAAAAGATTTAAATAAAAGAATTAAAAAACTTCAAAAAATAGACCCTGATGTGGAAAAACTTCTTAAAGGTGATTATTCTGATCCAGAAATATTAAAGAAAATAGAGGAAAATGGATTTTCATTTGGTAGGTTTGAGATTTTAAGAACTGAAGTATTAAAACTCAGGGAAGAGATTTCTGAATTAAGGGAAATGATAGGAACAGTCCCAGGGGAATTTGATTATGTTATGAAAATCATTCAGGAAGGAAGACATCAGGTTAATGAAACAAAACAGAAAATCGTCCAGTCAAACTTAAGGCTTGTCGTATCAATAGCAAAGAAATACACAAATAGGGGACTACAGTTTTTAGATTTAATACAGGAAGGAAATATCGGACTTATGAAGGCTGTTGATAAGTTTGACTATAAAAAGGGATATAAGTTTTCCACATACGCAACGTGGTGGATTAGACAGGCTATAACCAGGGCTATAGCAGATCAGGCAAGGACTATCAGAATACCTGTCCATATGATAGAAACAATTAACAAGCTTGTTAGGGTTTCCCGCTCTATGGTTCAGGAGCTAGGTAGAGAACCAACACCAGAAGAAATAGCTAAAAAGGTAGGTATGCCTGCAGAAAAGGTAAGAAAAATACTGAGAACTTCCCAGGAACCTATATCCCTGGAAACACCTATTGGTGATGATGACGAATCCCACTTAGGAGATTTTATAGAAGATAAAACCGTTTTATCCCCTGAACAGCATGTCCTAAGACAGGCATTAAGACAACAGCTTGAGGAAGTTCTTTCAACACTTTCTGAAAGAGAGGAACAGGTATTAAGATACAGATTTGGACTTGAAGATGATACTGAATATACCCTTGAGCAGGTTGGTAAAAAGTTTGGAGTAACAAGAGAAAGAATTAGACAGATAGAAGCTAAAGCATTAAGAAAATTAAGACATCCCCACAGGGCAAAATATTTAAGACCATTCTGCGAGGACTAAAAAGAAGGGGAACATTCCCCTTCTTATGTCCTGAAATGCTCCAGAATATCTTTTAGTTCCTGTGTATAAATTTTTTCCTTAGGATTTTCATACACTATATAAGGTTTTTCTATTATGCACCCTTCTTTGGCGTTTTTTATTCCTTCAACAAGAAAGTGGGTAGCATCTTCCTTTATAGATGGGTGGACCATCCTTATCCTTTTAGGTTCAATATTACATCCTTTCATAAAAGAGATAAGCTCTGGAAGACGGGAAGCCTGATTTATCATAAAAAAACTGCCGTTGTCTTTTAAAAGATATGAAGCTGATTTTATAAAATCTCTTGTTGATGCCTTTTCTTCTGTTTTGGCTGTAGAAATTTCTGGATTTTTAGGTTTCTTTCCTGTTTTAAAGTAAGGGGGATTTGTTATTACATATTCAAAACTGTGGGGAGGAAATAGATCTTTTATGTTTTTTACATCACCTTTAATAACATGGACATTTAACTGATTGAGTTTGAAATTCCTCTGGGCAATATCGTACAGAGAGTCCTGTATTTCAAGTGCATAAAAATCAAGGTCCCTGTATCTAAGGGAGATTAAAATGAGAATAATCCCTGAGCCTGTCCCAAGGTCTATGATTTTTCCTTTTTTTCTCTTTTTGAAAAAGTCAGCAAGAAGGACACTGTCTAAATTAAATCTATATCCTTTTTTCTTCTGGATAATTTTAACCTTCCCCCTTATAAAGGGGGAAAGGGTTTCATCTTTTTTTATATCCATTAATGGATTTTAACGCCGGCAAGTTCCAGTAAAACTTCAGCCCTTTCTTTCATTTTTTCAAATTCTTCAATCTCTTTTAGAGACAGCTTTTCTTTTTCTGCAAGCTTTTCTTCAGCTTCCTTTAAAAGTGCTTTTTCCTTTTCTACATCTATTTCTTCAAACTCGTAAGCTTCCTCAACAAGAATAATTACTTTGTCCCCTCTTACATCAATAATCCCGTGGGTAACTGCAAGTTCTTTAGGTTCTTCCCCTTCTTTTTCTATTCTTAACTTCCCTGGAAGAACTTTTGTTAAAAGAAGCATATGATTTTCCAGAACACCTATTTCCCCATCTGCTGTTCTTATAACTGTTTGATATACCTCTCCCTTGTAAATAATACCTGTTGGAGTAACAACCTCAAGTGGATACATTCCTTGCCTCCTGTTAATTCTTTCAATAAATTAGTTTACAATAGTTTTTGTTAAAATTCTAACAACCTACTGTCTCTATACTTTTAATACTCTATTAGAAGGAGGGCGTAATATGAAGGTAGGTGTGTTATTGGCAGGGTGTGGAGTTTTTGATGGTGCAGAAATCCATGAAGCAACACTGACCCTTTATTTCCTGGATAAAGAGGGTGTTGAAATTGTGTGTATGGCTCCAAATATTCCCCAGAAAGAAGTTATAAACCACTTAACAGGGGAAAAGATGGATGAAACAAGGAATGTTCTTGTGGAAGCTGCTAGAATAGCAAGGGGAGATATAAAGGATATTAATGAAGTTTCTGCAGATGATATAGACGCCCTTATTATGCCTGGTGGATACGGGGTAGCTAAAAACTTTTCAAACTTCTTAGAAAAAGGAGCAGAAGCTGATGTTATTCCTGAGGTTAAAAGGCTTCTTGTGGAAATGTTTGAAAAAGGAAAGCCTATAGGGGCTGTATGTATTTCACCTGTTATCGTTGCAGCAGCACTCAGGGAAGCAAAGGCTAAACTAACAATAGGAAGTGATGAACAGGTTGCAAAAGCAATAGAGGCAATGGGTCAACAGCACCTTGTATGTCCTGTTTCGGAAGCCCTTGTAGATGAAGAACACAAAATAGTTTCTACACCTGCTTATATGGAAGGAAAAACTATAAAGGATGTTGCAGAAGGTATTGAAAAACTTGTAAAGGAAGTTTTAAGACTTGCAAAAAAATAAAGGGCAGTCTAAACTGCCCTTTTTTGGGGTGAGAAATGGTTTTATCTTCCAGGGAAATAGAGAGATATTTAGATGGGAAACTTATAGAGATATCTCCCTTTGATAAGGAACTTCAGCTTCAAAAAAACTCTGTAGATATACGTATCTCTAACAGATACCACAGATATCCCCGGGAAATAGAAGTAGAACTTGAAATGCTGGATCCTAAAAATCCATATCTAACATTCTTAGAACAGGATTATATATCTGAAAATGGGGCTGTTATTGAAGCTAAAAAGTTTTTTATTGTGGAAAGTCTTGAGTACATAAAAGTCCCAGAGGATATATGTATCTATATCCAGCCAAAATTTAGACTTTCAAGGATGGGATTACACATTGTAAATGCAGGGTTAATAGAGGCAGGTTTTGAGGGAAATATAGAGATATGTCTGTATAACGCAAATGAAATTCCTGTTAGAATTTTTCCTGAAATGCGTATATGTCATATATTTTTCCAGAAAGTAGTTTAGGAAGGTAAATGAAGGGAACTATATCAGCCGGGGATAAACTCACAGCAGAAGCAGGAGCTTCTGTTCTTAAAAAAGGGGGAAATGCTTTTGATGCAGTTATTGCTGCCGCTTTTGCAGCTCCCCTTACAGAACCTGCTTTAACAAGTCTTGGAGGAGGAGGCTTCCTCCTTGCTGTAGGAGAAGGTTATCTTCCTACACTGTATGATTTTTTTGTAGATGTGCCTCCAAATAGAGTGGAAAATCTTGACTTTTACCCTGTTTATGTTGATTTTGGTTCAACTGTTCAGGAGTTTCATATTGGCTGTGGTTCTGTAGCTGTTCCGGGAATGGTGGCCGGTCTTTTAAGGGTTCATCAAGAAAGGGGGAAACTCCCCCTAAAAGAGGTTATAAAACCTGCGGTAAAATATGCCAGAGAGGGTATCTTCCTTTCAAAGATGCAGTCTTCCTTTGTAGAACTTTTAAAACCTATATTTACCGCCACAGAAGAAGCAAGAAGGATATACGCACCAGATGGAAATCTTATAAATCATAAAAAGCTTTTTAAAAATCCAGAATATGGGGAATTTTTAGAATATCTGGCAGAAAAAGGTAGCTGGGTGTTTTACGAGGGAGAAATAGCAGATAAAATAGAGGAAATATCAATAAAGAAGGGAGGTTTGCTTAGAAAAAAAGATCTCCAAAGATACACAGTTTACGAAAAAGACCCTATTTTGTTTACTTTCAGGGGTTATGAGATTTTAACGAATACTCCGCCGTCCCCTGGAGGGATTTTGATAGCCTTTACACTAAAGCTTTTAGAAAAAAAGGAATTAAAGGATTTTGGTTCTTTAAATCATGTGTCTTCCCTTATAGAAAGTATGCATACAACCCAGATTTTTAGAAGGGAAAAGGTTGATAAAAACATATACAAGGAAGGATTAGAGCTTATTTTAGAGAATAAAGAGATTTTTGAAAAGTACAGTGTATTTTTTGAAAAAAGGTTAAATCTATGGGGAAACACAACCCATATATCGGCTATTGATGAGGAAGGAAATGCAGTCAGTATGACAACCACAAATGGAGAAGGTTCAGGTTGTATTATCCCTGGGACAGGAATAATGCTTAATAATATGCTTGGGGAAGAAGACCTTAATCCAGAAGGGTTTTTTAAACATCCTCCATATGTGAGGCTTCCTTCAATGATGTCCCCTACTGTGGCCTTGAAAGATAAAAGGCCTTTCCTTGTTTTAGGTAGTGCAGGGAGCAATAGAATAAGAAGTGCAATAGTACAGACTATTTTAAATGTTCTTGTATTTGGTAAAGAAATAAAAGAAGCTATAGATTTACCTAGAATCCATTATGAAAATCATACAGTATTCTTTGAACCTGGATATAAAAAGGAAATAATTGAAAAATCTAAAGAGCTGTATGAAACAGTGCTTTTTAAGGAAAAAAGTCTGTTTTTTGGAGGGGTTCAGGCTGTAATGGGAGATTTCTCAGGGGCAGGAGATCCAAGAAGAGGAGGGTATTCCATAACTGTTAAAGATTAGACATAAAATTCTCATAGTATGTTATCGCATCTATCTCTGCCTTTAAAAGATCCTCCAGCGAAAGACCTACTTCCTCAATGAGCTTTTTAGCTTCATCTATATTTTCATGCTCCAGGCTAACAATACTTTTTAATATTTTCCCTAATGTTCCCTTGTACTCAAGGATAGCCTCTTTAATATCATCTGAAACATTTATCTCATCTAATACTTCTTTTGATGTTTTTCCTATAGCTACCCCTATAAGGGACAGCATTCCAACGAGATATGATTTGTCAAACAGTTCAAAATCATTTGTTATTTTTTTTGTAATGATTTCCATCATTTTCCCTCTAATAATTGCCCTTTCCAGAACTGGATTGTGCTTTACTTCAACCCCTCCTAAGGCGAAAATCTGGAGGATAATCCATTTTTGAAGATTTCTATATCCAAGTATAGAGAGGGCCTGTTTGATTGAAGATATTTTTTGCCTCAGATAAAAGAAAGGAGAATTTACATATTTTAATAAACTGTAACTTAGGTCTGGGTTTGCCTTAAAAAACTCCTCTATTTTGGAAAACTCCTCCTCCTTTATAGCCATTTTAAGGAGATTTATAAGTGCAACTTTTGAGGAACCTGGAAACTCCCCTTTGTAAAAAACAGGTTTTTCAAAAAAATGCCCCTGAAATAGATCAAACCCAAGTTCTTTTGTTAAAAGAAAATCCTTTTCTGTTTCTACCCTGTAGGCTATAAGTTTTGCGTTTAAAAATTCCTTAAGGGTATCTGCTGTATTTTTCAGTTCCTTATCGTCCTCAAAATCTGCTATATTCACCTTTATATAGTCAACACTGTCAAATAAAGGCAAAGCCTTTTCATAGTCTCTTCCGACGCAAGCCGCTATCTCGTATCCTTTATCCCTTAAATCATCACAACTTGATATAAGGTATTTTGTTACAGATGTTATGCCAGATATTTGAAAAACTGTCTGTTCAGGGGGAAGTATATCTAAAAATTCCCCTTCAAGGATCTCAGGAGATACCCTGATAAAACCTTTTTTATTTCCGATTATATCCTTAAAGTCTATATATGTGAGGATATTCATTATGACCCTTGCTGTTTCCTCTATAGATACACTGCTGAGATGGGGATTATACTCAAATTTTTTATCTCTAAAGAATATCTCATATCCGTAAATCTTAAGGTCCGGGTCTAAAATAGATTGCCGGCCTATGTAGATATTTTCCATATGCACTAAACCTTTGTTATACTGGTTTTTTAAGAAGGTATAGATTAAATATATATTACAACAAATTTTCGTCTATTTTGTAAAAAAAGTTTACATAAAGAGGTTGCAGATGAAAAAAATAAGGGTAGCCCTTGCCCAGATTAATCTTACAGTGGGAGATATAGAAGGAAACACACAAAAAATTATCTCTTATATAAAAAAAGCAAAATCTCTAGACTGCGATATTATTGCTTTCCCTGAACTTGCCATAACAGGATATCCACCAGAGGACCTGCTTTTTAAACCCTCTTTTATAAAGGCTAATCTTAAAGCCCTTGAAGATATTGCCAGAGAAAGTAAAAAAATAATTTCTATAGTTGGATTTGTTGACTGGCAGGAGGATATATACAACGCTGCAGCAGTTCTTTTAGATGGAAAAGTTGTTGCAAAATACCATAAAAATTACCTTCCTAATTATGGTGTTTTTGATGAAGTCAGATATTTCCAGAGGGGAAATGAAATAACAATACTGAATATAAATGATTACAAAATAGGATTGTCTATCTGCGAGGATATATGGTATCCGGAAAATCCAATAAATATACAGGCTATAGAAGGGGCAGAACTTGTTATTAACATAAACGCTTCCCCCTATCACATAGAAAAAACAAAAGAGAGAGAAGAGCTTTTAAAAGTAAGGGCAAGGGATAACGCAATTGCCATTGCATACGTTAATCTTGTAGGGGGACAGGATGAACTTGTTTTTGATGGTAATAGTATGGTTGTTGGGCCAGATGGAAGTTTCCTTGCTAAAGGAGAGGCTTTTAAAGAGGAGCTTTTGGTCTGCGATATAGATTTTAGTTCTATTTTTAGACAGCAGTTAAAAGACCAGAGGCTCAGAAATCTCCGTTATTCCTACAAAAGGGAAGAAAAAGTAAAGGAGATTTTTATTGATTTTTCATTTAAGGATAAGGTTGAAACAATATCTCAGAAAATATCTCTGGATATAACAGAAACTGAGGAGGTATATAGAGCCCTTGTTTTAGGGGTTAAGGACTACATCCACAAAAACGGTTTTGAAAAGGTTGTTATTGGATTAAGTGGAGGTATAGATAGCTCATTAACGGCAGTAATAGCAACAGATGCTTTAGGAAAGGAAAATGTAAAAGGGGTTTTAATGCCGTCTCAATTTACATCAAAAGAAAGTATTAAAGATGCCCTTGAACTTGCAAAAAATCTTGGGATAGAAACCTTTACCTTTCCTATAAAGGATATTTTTGAGGAATATATGGAGATTTTATCTCCTGTTTTTAAAGGGTATGGATGGGATACTACAGAGGAAAACCTGCAGGCAAGGATAAGGGGAAATCTTCTAATGGCTCTGTCTAACAAATTCGGCTGGATTGTTTTGGCTACAGGAAATAAATCTGAGATGAGTGTAGGCTATGCAACGCTATACGGGGATATGGTAGGAGGATTTGCTGTTTTAAAAGATGTTTATAAAACAAAGGTTTATGAACTTGCAGAATTTAGAAATAGCATATCCCCTGTTATACCAAAAAGGGTGTTAGAAAAGCCACCTTCTGCTGAACTTAGACCTGATCAAAAAGATGAAGATGAGCTTCTACCTTATCCAATATT
>CAZHWB010000043.1:0-5236 GCA_964536105.1 uncultured Aquificales bacterium
ATCTGCAGGCTACAGATACGAAAAATTAAAACTAGATGATATTGATGATACCTCAGCAGATATAAAAATAAAACAGCCTTTTATTTCAGCAGGATTTTCATTTTAAAAATGTTCCCTCCCTGGAGGGAGGGGGCTTTTTAATGGGTTATTTTTTCTATAAATGATAGATCAAGTTTCTTTAAATCCTCATCAACCTTTTCTATTTTTACTTTTATTTTATCCCCTAACCTGAAAATTGTTCCGTCATCTTCATTTATAAGTCTTTGGTTTTCCTCATCATATCTGTAATACCCTGGTAAAGAGGATATGTGGATAAGACCCTCTATTATGTATCTTTCCAGTTCAACAAATAAACCAAAGGAAACAACCCCAGTTATTATTCCCTCAAACTCTTCCCCAACATGATTAGACAGTATCCTAAGTTTTAAAATTTCCAGGGCATCCCTTTCTGCGTTATCTGCAACCCTTTCCATTTTGGAACACTGCTGGGCTATAATATCAAGTTTTTCAGGAAGCTTTTCAAAATCCTTTTTGGTAAATTTCTTTTTTATGGCTTTCTTTAACATTCTATGGACATTTATGTCTGCATATCTTCTTATAGGGGAAGTAAAGTGGGTATAACAATCAGATGCAAGACCAAAATGTCCTATATTCTCAACTGTGTACTTTGCCTGTTTCATGGTTCTTAATGCCATAAATCTAACAAGTGTTTCTTCAGGGGTTCCTGACACTTTTTCCAGTATAGACTGGATAAATTTAGGCGTTATCTTTTCCGGATATGAAACTTCATATCCTAACCCAGCTACAAGATCAACAAATTTTATTACCTTATCCAGATCAGGTTTTTCATGGGTTCTGTATATAAAAGGATAGTTATTTTTCTCCATATGTCTGGCTACAGTTTCATTTGCAATAATCATAAATTCTTCAATAATCCTGTGGGCCAGGTGTCTTTCGTAAGGAACAACATCATAAGGATCCCCTGTTTCTGTAAACAGTATCTGACTCTCCGGCATATCAAAATCTATGCTACCCCTTTTCTCCTTCGCTTTCATAAGAATCTTTGCAAGCTCCTCCATATACCTTAGAGGCTTTACAAGCTCTGGGTATTTTTCTTCCAAAGCAGGGTCTCCAACTATAAGACGTAGAGCCTCATCATACGTGAGTTTAGCTTTGCTTATAATAACGCTTTCATAAATGTCGTAATCAACCACTTTACCCTGTTTGTTTATAAGCATCTCACAGGTGAAAGCATACTTTTTTTCATTTGGCCTCAAACTGCAAAGCTGGGTTGCTATTCTTTCTGGAAGCATATGAAGGGCATATTCTGGAAGGTAATACGTATTTCCCCTTTCAAAAGCTTCTTTATCTATAGCAGAACCTTCCTTTACATAATGGGAAACATCAGCAATATGAACAAATAATCTGTAAAGATTTCCTTCTTTTTCTACTGCAACAGCATCATCATGATCCCTTGCACTTTCAGGGTCTATGGTGAAACATATCTGCTTTGTAAGATCCTTTCTGTTTTTTGTTATTCTAACAACTGAAGAAAGTTTTTCAGCTTCCTTTAAAGCTTCCTCTGAATGTTTAGTAGGAAGGTTATACTTTCTTGCTATAATTTCTGCTACTGTTCTTGTATTTTTCGTTTTTCCTAAAACCTCTATAACCTTACCCCTTGCCCTTTTCCTTGGGGCTGGATACTCTGTTATTTCAACAACCACATACGTTCCAGGTTCCAGCTTTAATTTTTTTGCTTCTTTTTTGGTTATATAAATTTTGTGGGGAATAACAGTATCAGAAAGAAGAACATAATGCCCTGTTTTGTCCTTCTGATACGTCCCTACAGCTGTTTTTATAGCCCTTTCTAAAACTTTTACAACCTTTGCTTCATCTTTTTTTCTTTTTTTAACAACTTTTACAAGGACAATATCCCCATCAAAAAGATATCTCATTTCAGGGGGAGGTATAAAAAGGTCCTCCACCTCATCCCCTATTATGAGAAATCCATATCCACTTGGATGGGCTTCCACCTGACCCTGGATAAGGGGCTCTGTTTCCTTCCATTCTGTTAAGAGATACTTTCCTTTTTCGTATCTGATTATCTTTTTCTTTTGGAGTTTTTTCAAAATTTTTCTAAGCTTTTTTTTCTCACTTTTTGGAATGCCGAGTTTTTTCCTCAGCATTTTAAAGTATGTAGGCTTTCCTCTATGCCTTAAAAAATTAATAACATCTTTTTCTGTTATCTCCATACAGTCCCCTTTTTTATTTTGTAAACTAATAATTAGATTAGATGCAGAAAAGTATATTTTCAATGTAAAACAGAAGCTAATATATCTATAGCTTCGTCTATTTCAAGTCTGCTGATTATAAGAGGTGGAACAAATCTTAATGTATTCTCACCAGCTGTCCCTATAACAAGCCCCTTTTGTAGAGATTTTTTTGCTACTTCTGAGGCATTTAAATCATCTGGGAGAGGACATCCTACCATCAAACCCTTTCCCCTTGGATTTAAACCTAAACTTTTCAGTTTTTCTTTTAGGTATTCCCCTTTACTCAGCACATCTTCTAAAAATCCATCTTTTAATACTTCCTCTAAAACAACTTTTGCAGCCGCTGTTGCCAGGTAATTTCCCCCAAAAGTTGATCCATGGGTTCCTGGAACAAAGGATTTTGCTATATTATCCTTGGCAATCACAGCCCCAATAGGAACACCTCCACCTAATCCTTTAGCTGAAGTTATTATGTCTGGCTCTATATCAAAATGCTGATATGCGAAAAATTTTCCTGTTCTTCCTATCCCTGTCTGGACTTCATCAACAATAAAAAGAATTTCTTTTTCTCTGGTTATCTTATATAACTCCTCAAGAAACTCCTTTTCTGCAGGTTTTACACCACCTTCACCCTGAATTATCTCTATCAAAATCCCGGCGGTTTTTTCATTTATCTGTTCTAAAACGCTTTTTATATCATTTAGTTTTGCATATCTAAAACCTTCAGGGAGAGGCTCAAAACCTTCCTGATATTTTGGCTGGGCTGTTGCTTTAACAGTAGCCAGCGTTCTCCCGTGGAAACCTCCTTCAAAAGTTATAATCTCATATTTATCCTCTTTTTTATCATAAAAATATCTACGGGCTAATTTAATTGCCGTTTCATTTGCCTCAGCACCGCTATTACAGAAAAAAACCTTGTCTCCACAGGAGTTTTCAACAAGTATCCTTGCCACATCTATCTGGGGCTGTATATAAAAAAGATTTGAGACATGCAGTATTTTCTTTGCCTGATTACATATGGCCTCAACAAGGGGTTTGTAGTTATAACCTAAAGTATTTACAGCTATACCTGCAAGCATATCTATATACTTCTTCCCTTCTGTATCATAAAGATAAACACCTTCACCCCTTACAAACGAAACCGGAAATCTTGCATAATTACCAATCAGGTATTCCTTCCCTTTTTCTATAAAGTCCTTTTCCATTCCTCACTCCTTTTATTGATGTTATAAAACAGTTTATCAGAAGATAAATTCACGCTAAATTCAGCATAAAATCATACCTTAATTTACCTCTAAACAAACACAAGGAAGGAGATAATGAAAATATTTATAACCGGGGCAACGGGGTTTGTAGGCAGGTATCTGGTAAACACTTTAAAAGAAAAACACCAGTTAATTTTACCAATTAGAAATCTAAAAAAGGCAGAAGCCATTTTAGGAACATATCCAAGTATTGAATATATAAAATTTACAGACAACCTTTTTTCCCTTGTAAAAGAAACAAAACCAGATGTGATAATAAATCTCTTAGGTATTTTAGTGGAAACAAAAGAAAATACCTTTGAAAAGGTCCACATTGAATACACAAAACAGCTTGTTAATGGAGCTTTAGAGGTTGGATTTATAAAATTTATACAGATGTCAGCCTTAGGGGCAGATAAAAACTCAAAAAGTAGATATGCAAAAACCAAAGCAGTAGCGGAGGAGTATGTTATAAATTCCGGCCTCAAATACATAATATACCGCCCATCTATTATAATGGGGAAGGAACAAAAACTATTTGGCGATCTAAAAAAAATTTCCAAAATAGCCCCTTTCTTTTTGGCCCCAAAAGGGAAAGTCCAGCCGGTTCATATTTTAGATGTTAGAGATGCCTTTGTAAAAGGAGTTGAAAAAAACATACAAAATGATATATACCAGTTGTGCGGACCTAAAATTGTTACATACAGGGAACTTTTTCAGTTTGCCCTTAAAATAACAGGAATAAATAGACCAGTTATTGAAGTACCTGTCTCCTTTTTAAGCTTACTGACCCCCTTTCTCTCATTACTCCCTGAACCTCCTATAACAAAAGATCAGATATATCTGTTAAAAAGGGATAACGTCTGTAGTTTAGAGTATCCTGGAATTAAAGAGCTTTTAGGAAAATATAGGGATCCCTTTAAAATATTTTAGGCCCATTCCCTGATATAATTTTGTTTTTCTAAAAAAGGGACGGTATCTTTTGATACCGTCCAGAAATAGGAGGTTAGGAGGGCCATGAGAGGAAACACAGCTGAGACTGCAGCAGCAGTTAGAGATTTTCTAATCATCTAACCGCTGTCCTTCTCCTTCCTAAGCGATGGTTAATATATGCAAAAGTTTAAAAATTTCAACAATTTATGTAAATGAGGTAGATCAGGAAAATGAAAAAAAGATGGGTTGAACCTGATATTTTCCACTGTATTGTAAAAAATGCGCCTCTTATATCTATTGATATTATTGTAAGAAATAAAGATGGAAAAATCCTTTTAGGTCTAAGAAAAAATAGACCTGCAAAGGGGTACTGGTTTGTCCCTGGGGGAAGAATATTTAAAGGGGAAAGTATAGAGGAAGCTTTCAGGATCATAACAAAAAATGAACTTGGTATTGAACTAAACATAAAAGATGCAACCTTTTTAGGAGTGTATGAACATTTTTATAAAGATAACTTTTTTGGAGATGATACAGGAACCCATTACATAGTTTTAGCGTATGATATATATGTGGATAATATACCTATCCAGCCTGATGACCAGCATGAAGATTTTAGATGGTTTTCTGTAGAAGAAATTTTATCATCCCAGAAGGTTCACTTTTATTGTAAGCAGTACTTTACAAAAAGAAAATCTAAGCTTATTGATATAAATAAATTTTAGCTTAATTTTATAAATATAAAAAAGAAAGGAGGGCTATTATGGAAGTTTTAAAGAGTTTATCTAC
>CAZHWB010000044.1:0-8073 GCA_964536105.1 uncultured Aquificales bacterium
TACGAATGTTTATGTGGAAAGTACAAGAAAAAGAAATATGAAGGAACTATATGTGATAGATGTGGTGTTGAAGTAACAAGATCAGATGTTAGAAGGGAAAGATTTGGGCATATAGAACTTGCTTCCCCTGTTGCACATATATGGTATTTAAAATCAACACCGTCAAAGATAGGAAATCTGTTAGGATTAACATCAAGGGATATAGAAAGGGTTATATACTTTGAGTCCTACCTTATTGTTGAACATCCCGAGGAAGAGGAAGAGGAAGCCTTTGAAAATGATCCTAATACAATTCCACTACAGGATGGAGCTTTAACAAAATACGTAAAGCTGTATGTAAAATCTGAAGAGGAGTTCAGGGAAGCATACGAATATGAGCATTCAGAAAAATATGAATATGGAATGGGAGCAGAAAAGGTAAAAGATATCCTCTCAAGAATTGATCTTGAGGCTTATGCAAGAAAACTCAGAAAAGAAATGAAATCTTATGCTATAGGGTACGATGAACTTGGTCCAGAATTTAAAGAAACCCAGGAAAGACTTTATAAAAAAGTTATAGCAGAAATAGCAAGAAGACTTGCAGAAGTAGGTTTAAAATTTGGGGAAATAATTCCTTCAGATAAAGAAATAGATGCAGTCTTTTCAAAAGACTACTACGTTGTGATAGATCCTAAAGACACATCCCTTTTAACAGGCCAGATTATACACGAGGAAGAATATCAGAAATATATAGAAGAGTTTGGAGAAGGCTCCTTTGAAGCTGGAAAAGGACCTGAAGCTATAGAAAAACTGTATAAAAAATACAGAGAAGAACATCCGGACATACCGGTTTTTGAAGTAATAAAAGATTCTGTGAGACAGACAATATTAAAAGAAGTTGCAGAACAAAAACTCAAAAAGTTAGTAAGAAGACTTAGACTTATAGAAGGTTTTATAAAATCAGGAAACAGACCTGAATGGATGATACTGGATGTAATACCTGTTATACCTCCAGATTTAAGACCATTAATACCTTTAGATGGAGGAAGATTTGCAACCTCTGACCTTAATGATTTATACAGAAGGGTTATAAACAGGAATAATAGATTAAAAAGACTTATAGAGCTTGATGCCCCTGAAATTATCATCAGAAATGAAAAAAGAATGCTTCAGGAAGCTGTTGATGCTCTTATTGATAACGGAAGAAGGGGAAGAATAGTAACCCAAAATAATAGACCACTGAAATCATTATCTGATTCCTTAAGGGGAAAACAGGGAAGATTTAGACAGAACCTTCTCGGTAAAAGGGTAGATTACTCAGGACGTTCTGTTATCGTTGTTGGTCCAGAACTTGAAATGCATGAATGCGGTCTTCCTAAAATCATGGCCCTTGAACTCTTTAAACCTTTTATATACAGGAGACTTGAGGAAAAAGGATATGCTACTTCTATAAAAAACGCTAAAAGAATGGTTGAGGAAAAAGCCCCAGAGGTATGGGAATGTCTTGAGGAGGTTGTAAAACAACATCCCGTCCTTTTAAACAGGGCTCCTACACTCCACAGAATGTCTGTTCAGGCTTTTGAACCTGTTCTTGTTGAAGGTAAAGCTATAAAACTGCATCCTCTTGTATGTCCGCCGTTCAACGCTGACTTTGACGGTGACCAGATGGCTGTTCACGTTCCTTTATCTGTTGAAGCACAGATAGAATCTTACGTTCTAATGCTTTCCACACAGAATATACTTTCTCCGGCCCATGGAAAGCCTATAACAATGCCTTCCCAGGATATTATTCTAGGTGCCTACTACATGACACAGATTGTAGAAGGTTCAAAAGGCGAAGGAAAGGTGTTTGCAGATGAAGATGAAGCAATTCTTGCTTACGATTTAGGAAAGGTTGATCTTTTAGCTAAAATAAAGGTTAGAAAAGATGGAAAAGTTATAGAAACCTCTGTAGGAAGACTCATATTTAATCAAGTTCTTCCTGAAGGTTTCAGATTTGTAAATGAACCTCTTGATAAGAAAAAAATATCTAAGCTTATATCGGATATATACGAACAATTTGGAAATGAGATTACAGCCCAGACATTAGACAAATTAAAAGCTTTAGGTTTTGAGTACGCCGCAAAAGCAGGTGTATCCATATCTGTAGATGATCTTGTTGTTCCTAAGAATAAATGGGAAATAGTTAGAAGGGCAGAAGAAGCTGCAGAAAAGGTCTGGAAACAGTATGTAGATGGAATTATTACAAAAGGAGAAAGACACAACAAGGTTATTGATATATGGTCCCAGACAACAAATGAAGTTACAAGATTGATGTTTGAAGAAATAGAAAAGGCTGAAAGAGTTGAAAATGGTAAAAAATATCCAGGTATATTTAACCCAATATATATGATGGCACTCTCTGGAGCTAGAGGTAACAAAGATCAGATCAGACAGCTTGCAGGAATGCGTGGTCTTATGGCCAAGCACTCTGGAGAGTTTATTGAAACTCCTATTAGGTCAAACTTCAGGGAAGGTCTTACTGTTGTTGAGTACTTTATTTCAACATACGGTGCAAGGAAAGGTCTTGCGGATACTGCATTAAAAACAGCTGTTGCTGGATACCTGACAAGAAGACTTGTAGATGTTGCTCAGGATGTAGTTATTACAAATGATGACTGTGGAACATTAAACGGCCTTGTTGTTGAGGCAATTATAGAAGGTGGAGAGATTATCGTTCCATTAAAGGATAGAATAGTAGGAAGGTACGCAGCTGAGGATATATTTGACCCATACACAAATGAACTGATTGTTCCAGCTGGAGAAGAAATAGATGAAGAGAAAGCAAAAGAGATAGAAAATGCAGGTATTGAAAGGGTTAAGATAAGATCTGTTCTTACATGCGAACAAAAACGCGGTGTTTGTGCAAAATGCTACGGAAGAGATTTAGCCCAGAAAAAACTTGTAGATATAGGAGAAGCTGTAGGTATTATCGCTGCCCAGTCTATTGGTGAACCTGGAACACAGCTTACAATGAGAACATTCCATATTGGTGGTGCTGCGACAGCTAAAAAGGTTCAAACAAAACATGAAGCGACAGTAGAAGGAACTGTGAAACTTCTTAATGTAAAAACTGTAATAGATAAAGAAGGAAAAGAACTAATAATAAATAGAGATGGAGCTATCCAGATTGTTGACGACCAAGGAAAAATATTAGAGAGGTTCCCTGCTCCATACGGAGGTATTTTAAAGGTAAAAGATGGTCAAAAGGTAAAACCTGGGGATACACTGGTAGAATGGGATCCATTCTCTACTCCTATTATTGCTGAAGTATCTGGAGAGCTTGAACTTAGAGATGTTATTCTGGATGTTACTTTAAGGGAAGAAAGGGACTCTATTACAGGAAAGACAATACTGGATATCAGCTTTATGAGACCAAAAGATGCAGTTCTCCACACCCCAAGAATGGTTATAAAAGGAGAAGATGGAAAAGAGTATATCTACGACTTACCAGTAAATACCATCCTTATGCTTTCAAGGGACCAGCTGGAAACTAAATGGGATAAATGTCTTGCCTGTTCTGAAGCAGAAAATTCAGATGTTTACCACAACTACCTGCAGGTAAAACCAGGATTAAAGGTACAGGCAGGGGATATAATTGCCAAAATACCAAGGGAAACCGCAAAAGTTAGGGATATTGTTGGAGGTTTACCAAGGGTTGAGGAACTTCTTGAGGCAAGAGAACCTAAAAACAGAGCTATTGTTTCTGAAATAGATGGAGTTGTTAGAATTTACGAGGATGCTGAGGATATTATCGTTTACAATCCTATAACAGGAGAATCAAAAACATACGATGTTCCAAAGGACTCCCTTGTTGTTGTTAAAAACGGTCAGCATGTAATAGAAGGACAACCTTTAACAGATGATGGTATTTTAAAAGCTGAGTTTGAAGGGGTTGTAAGACTTAAATCTAAAGGATTTAAGGTTATTGTATTCAACCCAGAAACAGGACTCCAAAAAGAATACTCCATCGCAAAAGGTAAGTTTATCATCGTTAAAGATGGTGAAACTGTAAAAGCAGGGGATCCGTTAACAGATGGAACACCAAATCCCCACGATATTCTGAAGATTATGGGTCCTGAAGAACTTGCGAAGTTCCTCGTTAAAGAGGTTCAGATGGTTTACAGACTTCAGGGGGTTGAGATTAACGACAAACATTTTGAAGTGATAATCAGGCAGATACTTAGAAAGGTAAAAATTGTTGATCCAGGTGATAGCAGATTTTTACTAAATGAGATTGTAGATAAGATAGATCTTGAGGAAGAGATACAGAGGGTTATAGAAGAAGGAGGAAGACCACCAAAAGCAGAACCTGTTCTTGTTGGAATTACAAAGGCATCCCTCTCAACAAGAAGCTGGATTTCAGCTGCCTCATTCCAGGAAACAACAAGGGTACTGGCAGACGCAGCTGTTGAAGGTAAAGAGGATAAATTGGAAGGTCTGAAGGAGAACGTTATTATTGGAAATATTGTTCCTGCTGGAACAGGTATAAGACAGTACGCAGAGGTAGAAGCTATCTTACCAAAGGAAGAAATAGACCAGATCTCAGAATAAAGTCAAAGGCTCCTTAGGGAGCCTTACTTTTTTTTCTTAAAAAGAGAACCAACAGTTAAACCTGGGATATCAGCCTTTTTTACAAATTCTCCAAAATCCCTGTAATGTATTTCCCTTTTTGATATTCTTTCTAAAACCCATTTAAGCTCTTTGTCCTCTACTTTAGATGAAAGCTCTTTAAATATTTTGGAAGTTTCCTTCTCATCCTTTTCCTGAAAAGAAACTATATCTTCGATTTTAGATACCTTTTCAACAAAAGGCATTGAAAAATCAGGTTTACCTCCGTGTTCCGCTATTTCCTCAGAAATCCATCCAAAATGCTTCATTTTATCAACAGCCCTTTCCTCTAATTCAACTGAGAGATAAGGATTGTTATGCCTTGATATAAAGGACTGATAAAGGGTTTCTAAAATTCCACGATACTGCTTTTTTAAAACATTGTTTAATGTAAGTAAAATCTCCTTCTCTTTTTGGTTGGTTTTTATATCCTTTTTACTGGAGGTCTCTTTCACCTTTTCTTTTAAATCTTTAAAAATCTCTAAATGGGCTTCTTCATCTATTATGGCCCTTTCAAGTATCCTCTGTATTTTCCTGTCTGAAATTTCCTTTAACTGCTTTTCATACTCTTCTATGGCCATTTTTTCAGCATCAATATCAAATTGAAGAAGGGAAGGAATATCTGGCGCCTCCAGATAAACATCACTCCTTTCATCTATTGAAGGAATGCCCCCTAAATCAACAACAGTATGGGCAAACATCTTTAAATGTCTCATTTCTTCCCTTGCAATTTCTTCAAGTTTTCCTTCAATATCCTCATCTCCAATAGTATAAGCATGAAAAAGATACTGAATAATAGCACCATGTTCTAAAGATATATTTAGATTGAAAAAATCTATAATCTTTTTAATTTCTTTATCCATCTTGAGCTCCTCATTTTCCTACACAGATACATGAAGGATTTTTTATTCTTAATGCAATTATTTCAAAAACTCTAAAATAATGGTCCATATTCTCGTAAGATAGATATCCTGTAATCATATCCTGGATTAAAAATAGATCTAAGTTCTCTATATTTGAAGAAATGGCCAAAGCTGTTCCCTTTGGAACTGCAAAAGAGGAAAATACTCCCAGATCAAAAATCTCCTTCAACTGATTTATTTCCAGTACACCGCTATTACCATACAACCGAAAACCTTTTGAGTAATCAGAAGGATTTAAGACAAATGCAAAATTCCCGTTAAAACCATTTTTAATAAGCTTCTCAATACATCTAACCCCTGTTTCAAATATACCTCCATTTTTTGAAAAATCTGATTTTTTAATTTCTTCCTTTCCTTCCACGTTTAATAAACCGGGATAACCTAACTGTGCATCACCATGAAAGATAAATTTATCCTCTGCCTTTGAAACCTCCCTGGCTGCCGCTGCAACAACAGAAAAATCAAGGGGAATACCGTGTTTTTTAAAACTTTCAATATCCCTCCAGTGGATTTTAAAATCCTTGTATATTTGAGGTGCAGGAAGGAATTTTCTGTGTTTTACACTTACAGTATCACATCCATTTTCTCCAAAGATGCCGCAGGCTCCAGAACTTACAGTTTCTATCACATCGTAAGGAACAGATTGAATAGAAGGATCAAGTACCTGGGTTATCTCAATAAATTTTCTTCCTACAACACTTTCCCTTGCTGTCTTTACAACAATTTCATCTATCTTTTTCCATGTATCTTCACCAAAGGGAGCTTCTTCCCTGTGTAGAAAATGCATACCTATCCTCCTTTTTCTTTATTAATAATAAATACTGTTATTATTTAAATTGTCAAGGTTAAAAGGTATGGATTTAAAGCAGAGTTTATCCTAAAATGTAAGTTAGAAACTACAAACGGAGGTAGAGAAATGAAAGTAAAAGTTTCTGTTGATGAAGATCTCTGCACAGCCTGTGCACTTTGCTATGACGAACTCCCAGAAGTTTATGAGGATAGAGGGGATGGTATAGCAAAAGTAAAAGATGATATAGGTGGAGATGGCGCTATTATTGAGGGAGAATTAGCAGAAAGAGCTCTTGAAATTACAGAGGAATGTCCTTCTGGGGCACTGATTACTGAAGTTATTGAGGAATAAAAAAAGGGGCTTTTGCCCCTTTTAATATCTTCCAAATACCCTCTTGTATATATATGGAACATTTTTTAAAAACGCATTTACATCAAAAATTTTATCAATTTCTTCCTTAGAAAGTCTGGACGTAACATCAGGATCCATTAATAATGCATCTTTAAACATTAAACCTTCTGTATCCCATGCCTTCATAGCATTTCTTTGAACTATATCATAAGCTTCATCCCTTGATAATCCCTTTTCCACCAAAGCTACAAGAACTTTTGAAGAAACATACAGTCCTTTTGATAGGTCCATATTCTTTTTCATTCTATCTGGATAAACCACAAGTCCAGATAGAACCTTTTTTGTCAGCTCTAAAATATAATCAAGGGCTATTGCACTATCAGGCATAACAACCCTTTCAACAGAGGAGTGGGAAATATCCCTTTCATGCCATAAAGCTATATTTTCCATAGCAGGGATAGCATTTGCCCTTATAACTCTAGCCAGCCCTGTTATCCTTTCACAGGTTATAGGATTTTTCTTGTGGGGCATAGCAGAAGAACCCCTTTGCCCTTTTCTAAACGGCTCCTGAGCTTCTAATACTTCAGTTCTTTGAAGATGTCTTATCTCTACAGCAATTTTCTCAAGGGACGAAGCTGTTATAGCCATAGCAGCCATAAACTCAGCATGTCTATCCCTCTGGACAACCTGATTTGATACAGGTTCAGGTTTAAGACCAAGTTCTTCAAGGGCGTATTTTTCAACAAGGGGATCTATATTTGAGTATGTGCCAACAGCCCCAGATATAGCTCCAACAGATACAGTTTCTCTTGCATGCTCTAATCTTTCCTTATTCCTTTTCATTTCTTCATACCATAAAGCAAACTTAAGTCCAAAAACCATAGGTTCAGCATGAACTCCATGGGTTCTTCCCATCATAACAGTATCTTTATATTTAAAGGCATTTTCTTCTAATACAGGTAAAAGCTCCTCAACATCCTTTATAAGAATATCCAGTGCCTCCCTCATTAATAGACCTAAAGCTGTATCTATAACATCAGAAGACGTTACACCTAAATGAATGTATCTTCCATTTTCTCCAACCTGTTCGGCAATAGCTGTTACAAAAGCAAGAACGTCATGATTGTATATTCTGTCAAGTTCATGAATCCTTTCAACAACAGATTCATCTATAAATGTCCTTTCTTCAATTTCCCTTAAAGCATCATCAGGAATTTTTCCTAGTTTGTTCCATGCTCTACAAATTGCAATTTCAACATCAAGCCATTTTTGAAATTTGTTAACCTCAGACCAGACTTTTCCCATTCTATCAAGGGTATAACGCTTTATCATATACCTCTCCTTAGAAAAAAATTAATAAGAATATTTTACTAAGGATTG
>CAZHWB010000045.1:0-15870 GCA_964536105.1 uncultured Aquificales bacterium
TCTAAGCCTGTCAGGAACAGGTTTATAATGACGAAGGAGTATTTCCACTACCTCCAAATCTATAAAATTTTCTTCCTTTAACTTTTCAAGAATCAGGCTAACCTGGTTTGTTGTAGGCAGTAGGAAACCAATAGGAGCTCCGTCCCTTAAAGCCCTTTTTATGTTATTTATATAAAGCCAGGGTTCCCTTACATCTATAAAACCAGCATCAAAAAAATCCTCCGGTAGAGGCTCGGATAGATCTTGATGAAAAGCCTCAATATATCTGTCTAAACCGGCCAGTTTCACATTTTCAACAGCATTTTTCAGGTATTTTTCCTCCTTTTCATAACAGTAAACCTTTCCGTTTGGCTTTACAGCATTTGCCATAACTATTGTTAAAGCTCCGCTTCCTATACCGCTTTCAAGGACGTTCATTTTATCTGTTAATCCAAGTTTTAATGTTATGTATGCACTATCTTTTGGATAAATAATCTGGGTTTTCCTTTTTATTCCATACATGATTATGTCATACAGGGTAGGTTTTAAAACTATATACTGGTGTCCTTTATGGGTTTCTACAGTATCTCCGTATTTTTTTCCTATAATCTCATCGTGGGAAATGTTCCCTTTATGGGTTCCAAAAATTTCTCCTTTTTTTAGTTTCAGGAAAAAGGAGTTTTTTTTATCCTTTAGCCATACAGTATCCCCTTCCTTTATCAATCTACCTGCTCCTTTTCCTTTAGTAGATACCATTTGTCTGCATATTTTACTATTACAGAAAAGCTAAGACTTGTTATTTTTCCTAAAAGTTCCTTTGGAGAGTGTAATTTTTTATTTTTTATCTCTTTTTTTAACTGCCCCTCAGTCAAAATAAAGAACTCAGGCTGAATGTAAACATCTTTAGGTATATACACAAACACATAAAAAATAGGGGAGTAGCTTTTTTCAATCTCAACAATCCAGGATTTTTTAAATTTTTGACCTGAGACCTTTATGTAAAAGGATTTTTTCCCATCCTGACAGTAAAGAATGGAGTCATCAACTATAGATACATTAAAACCCCTTCTTGATAGCTCCCCAGCTGTAAAAAAAAGCGCCGCCCTCTGGGTAGTAAAAACTTTTTCTTTTAACTGCATAATTCCTCCAGATCCTCTACAAACTCTTTGATAATTTTTAGATAGCTTTTGTACCTGTAGCAGGATATTTCCCCCTTCTTAACTGCTTCTTTCACACCGCATCCAGGTTCATTTGTATGGGTGCAGTTTGGATATTTACATGTATACCTTAAAAACTCCCTAAAGTAGTTTTTTACATCCTTTTTATCCATAAATAAAAGGGCATCCACCTTTGAAAATCCTGGTGCATCCCCTATAAAGGAATTTTCCCCAAATCTGTATAATCTCACACCTGTTGTTGTATGTCTTCCCCTTCCTGTTTTTTCACTTACTTCTCTTGTTTCAAGCTGTATCCCTAAAAGTTTTGACAGTATTGAGCTTTTTCCTACACCTGATGGACCTGCAAGGACACATATAGATCCTTTTACAAACTCTTTTATTTTGTCTATACCTTCCCCTGTATAAGCACTAACCTTTGCAACGTCGTATCCTGCATCCTGATATATCCTGCTCCACTTTTCAAGCTCCCTTTTTTCATTTTCATTTAAAGTATCTATCTTGTTAAAAACAATAACCGGATCCACCCCAAGATGCTCATAAACAACAAGTAAGTTATCAAGGAGAAAGTTATCAAAATCGGGATTTTTTATAGAAACAACAATGATAGCCCTATCAACATTTGCTATAGGAGGTCTTATAAGGAGATTTTTTCTTTCTTCCACATCCTCAATAGCAAATGTACTGCTGTCTACCACATTTCCAAGAACATAATCCCCAGCGTATATTTTTGTTTTTTTTAAAACCTTTTTCCTTGGGATGCCTCTGTAGGTTTTATCTTCCTCAAAAAGATAAACCCCTATCATCTGGGCTTCCCTATCTACAACAAGTCCTCTTTTCATAATACCTCTCATAAAATTTCTTACTTTTTGACATAAGAATATATAAGATATAAAAGAAAACACACAGAGGCAAATATATGGACAGCTTTTTAAAACTAAGATTAGACAGACCTTTTGCTGTTATAGGGGATATCCACGGATGTTATGTAGAGTTTGAGGCACTTGTTGAGAGGATAAGGAAAGATTACGGAAAAGAAACATTTATTATAAGTGTTGGAGATACTATAGATAGAGGTGACTACAATATAAAGACAATGGAATACTGCTTTTCTTTAAAAGATGAAGGTTTCTTTCTTGAAGTTCAGAGTAATCACAATCAGAAATTTTACAGATGGCTTTTAGGGAAAAAGGTTAATATAAGCTACGGCATGCAAAAGACAGTAGATGAATTTAATTCTTTACCTGAAGAAAAGAGGGAAGATTTTAAAAAACGTTATATCCAGTACTATGAGGATTGTCCCCTGTACGTAGTTATTGAAACCCCTGCTGAAGATGTGGTTGTAGCCCACGCAGGTATAAAAGATGAGATGATTGGTAAAACAGGAAAGAAGGTCAAGGAGTTTGTCATATACGGAGAAACAACAGGAAGATTTACAGAAAAGGGTTTTCCAGAAAGGATTGACTGGACAAAAAACAGAGAAGTAAAGCCTGACTCCCCGAAAATTGTTTATGGACACGTTGTTTACGATGAACCTTATATAAACAACAGGTGTTATGGGATAGATACAGGATGTGTCCTTGGAAATAAACTGACAGCTTATATTCCTCCAGAGGAAAGGTTTATCTTTGAAAAAGCAAGAAAGGTTTACTTTTCTTTTTAAGATAAAAAAAGCTCCCTTCAAGGAGAAGGGAGGATAGGGTCATGAAACTAAGAACCCCTCAAAAGGGATCAACTACCTTTTCATATTCATTGTTTCCTGAAGAACCTGGTCAGATGTTGTTATTGTTCTGGCATTTGCCTGATATGCCCTCTGGGCGGTAATAAGATTTATAAACTCCCTTGAAATATCAACATTTGAAAGCTCAAGGAAACCGCTTCTTACTTTTGATATAACTCCACCGGGAACTATTATAGGCGTAAATGTCTGCTGGTTAGGTAAGTAAAGATTGTTTCCTTTCCTTACAAGGATTTCCTTATCTTTAAAAGTAGCTATTGCTATCTGGGCCCAATCTCTAACCTGACCGTTAGAATAAACGCCTCTAACGATACCATCCTCACTAACAGCTACAGAAAGAAGGTCCCCTTTAGCGTAACCGTTTTGTTCAGCGTAGAATATGAAATCAGAATCAAGCTGTCTTATTTCAGAGATATTGAGGGTTATTTGAAGAGGGTTTGCCCCTGTGTTTAGAGTTTGTGAATCTGGGTTGTTCATAGATATAGCATTTGCAACAATCTGGGTGTAATCTCCACCTGCTACAGCAACGGTATCATCATATGTTTTATATTCAACGGTTAATGTAGAGCCTGAAGAACCGTCTCCAGAAGCCTGATTTATTAAAATCTTACCGTCATCGTAGCTTATAGTTCCTACTATTCTATTATCATTTTCAAGGTCTATAATGTTTCCATGTCCGTCATCTATCCATCTAACAGGATTTCCGTTAAACTCAGATATCTTTACACTTCCTAAAAGGATAGGCTGTGTGAGGGCAGTATTGTTAAATTCCCCAAGGTCAGCGTTTTCATCCCAGGTTGCCGTTTGAGGTCCAGAATCCAGACCAACATATCTGATATTTGTAACTTCCCCATTACTGTTAAAGTTTATCTCAAGGATGTCATAAGTTTGTCCGTCCTTTGTATACTGGATAGGTTCATCATCTAAAAGACCAAAAACCCTCCACTGGTTTGTTCCTGTATGGACAAAGAAATACTCAAGGTTGTGGGAGGTTCCAATAGAATCATACACCTGAATATTATTTACATAGCTAAATGTATTAGAATCTCCTGCATCAAATACATCTGTTATAAATGGGGAGGATACTGCCAGGTTTGTAGGCTCCTTAAAGGAAACCTTTGATGTTACCTGTGGATCTAAAGAGTTTTTTATATTGATTGAGCCGATAGCACCGGCAATATTACCATTTTCATCAAGCATCCAACCTTGAAGCTTCATTCCATTTAGATTTATAAGATCTCCATTTGCATCTAATCTAAACTGACCTGCCCTTGTGTAGTATCTCATACCAGTGTTATCCTCAACCATAAAAAAGCCTTCACCATCAAGGGCAAGATCTGTTGGAGAGTTTGTATTCATAAATGAACCCTGTGAAAAGTCTTTAACAGTACTTCCTACAAATGCCCCACCACCAACTTCTATATTCTTTGGTGAACCATTTGCGTAGGTTGACAAACTTCTTGCAATAAGGTCTTCAAAATTTGCCCTTTCTGCTTTAAAACCGATGGTATTTACATTCGCAATGTTATCAGAAATGATAGATAACCATTCCTTATTTGCATTTAATCCTGCATTTCCTGTGTAAAATGATTGGATCATTTTTTTAACCTCCTATTTGAACAATAGCATCTATATCAACTTTATTATTTCCAAATACAGCCTTTATCTTTCCATCTTCCCTCAAAATACTTTCTACTAAAGCCTGAGAATAAACAGTTGCTTTTACCTTTTCCCCGTTTTTCTTTGCCTCAATATAAACTGTGTAGTAACCATCAGGAAGATTTTCATTTTCTATCTTAAAAGTCATTTCCTGATTACCTGTTACATCTTTAAATGTCTGGCTTTCTACAACCTGACCCATAGAATTCATAACAATAACATCCACAACATCTGCGTTATCTTCCAGCTTAAACTGGACTGTTGATTTTCCATTCTGGACGTATGTGGCGTTTCCTTCATAAAATATCTTTTTTCCTATGAGACTTGAGCCGTAAAGGAGGGCGTTAGATTCATTAACTGATTTAAGCATGTCAATGGTTTTTTGAAAATCATTTAAGATTTCCATTTCCCTGAGTTTGACAGAGTTGTTTATGAACTCGGAAATATCCTTAGCTTCTAAAGGATCCTGCCACTGGAGATCTGCCAGAAGGACTTTTAAAAAGTCCTCATTTGACATTTTGGAGTTGTCATAGTTTTTATCAACAATTTTAGGTTCTTTTATAAAATCATTGTTTATTCCATCTAATGCCATATTCACTCTCCCCTTTAGCTACAATTTTCTCAGCTAACATCTTTAATTTTTCAAAACTGCTTTTTAGGGTTTCCTTTTCATTCATATTTTGTTTTATAAAATCAACAAGTTCAGGATACATATCTATAGCTAAATCAACCTTAGGATTACTTCCTTTTTTATACAATCCCAAGTTTATCATATCTTCAGCTTCCCTATATACACTTTCTATTTCGTAAAATACAGATTGATAGTTTAATATTTCCTCATCAACAAGCTGGGGCATCAATCTGCTTACACTTTTCAATACATCAACAGCAGGAAATATTCTTTTATTTGCCAGATCCCTTGAAAGAATTATATGACCGTCCAAAAATCCCATAGCTGCATCAGCTACAGGATCCATAGATATGTCGTCTCCCTCTACCAGGACTGTGTATATTCCAGTGATGCTTCCCCTGTTGGAAAATGCCCCTGCCTGCTCAATAAATTTTGGGAGAAGGGCAAAAACTGAAGGGGTGTATCCCTTAGTTGTAGGAGGTTCACCTATAGCAAGACCTATTTCCCTCTGGGCCATTGCAAGCCTTGTTAATGAATCCAGAAGGAAAAGGACATCTCTACCACTGTTTGAAAAGTACCTTGCTATAGTTATGGCTGAGTATGCTGCCCGTATTTTTGCCAGTGGAGTCTGGTCAGAGGTGGCAACTACGACAACAGATTTTTTCAAGCCCTCTTCACCTAAATTATCCTCTATGAATTCCCTGACCTCTCTTCCCCTTTCACCAATTAAAGCTATAACATTCACATCTGCCGACGTAAAACGGGAAATCATACCGAGTAATGTACTTTTTCCTACTCCAGCCCCTGCAAAAATCCCTATTCTCTGGCCTTTACCTAACGTTAAAAGGGCATTTATACTCCTGACCCCAACATCTAAAGGCTCTTTTATCCTGTCTCTGAATAGAGGATTGATTGTGTCATTTTTTAAATAGTAGGACTGGGTGTATTCTATTTTTTCTTTATTTAACGGGTTTCCAAAAGGATCTATGACGCTTCCTAAAAGTTCATCACTTACACCTATACTAACTGGCTCCTGTTTAGCCTCTATCCAGCTTCCAACAGAAACACCTACCGTATCATCAAAAGACATAAGCAGTGTTTTTCCATCTTTAAATCCTACAACTTCAGCTTCAAGTCCATTTTCCAAAACACAGGCATCCCCGATGGAGACTTTAGGTAAAACAGCCTCTATTATAGGACCAATAACACTGGTAACCTTTCCCCTTATTCTATATCTTGGAATGTTTCTTAATCTCTCTTTTAATTTCATCTTTTAATATCTTTATCTTTTCTTTAAAGTTTGCCTCAAGCTGAACATGTTCAAGCTCTATTATAAAGTCCCCTTCCGGTAATTCTTCATCAATTTCAATTTCTAAATTCTCAATCTCTATATCCTTTAGAAACTCTTTAAGGGAAGGAGAAATAATCAGTTTTATATATGAGGAATTTTTCACCTGCAGGATAATTTTTCTTATTTCTTTAGCTAAAAATTCATAATTTGATGGATGTATATACATATAGTAAAGTATCTCTTCTAATGCAGATAAAATCAGCTCATCAATAAACTCTACCTTTTTGATGTATTCCCCTTTTAAACGGTTTAAAAAGGTGCTTATCTCCTTTTTTGTTGAATTTAGAAGATTTTGAAATTCTGTTTCTCTGGAAGCCAGAGCCCTTTGGATTTCCCCTTTGAGCCTTTCTTCCAGCTCTTTTTGGGCTTCCTCCTGCCCTTTTTTATATCCTTCCTGGAAGGATTTTTGTTTTTCTTCTTCTATTATTTTTTGATAACTCTGGTGGAGCTGTTTGATTTTTTCCTCATACATATATTTTAGTTCTTCTATGGATATGGAATTGGATTTTTCTTCTTCTGGTTCCTTTGCTTCCACCTTATTTTCTATAAGATTCCTGAAATCTTCTATATTTAAGTTAAGCACTATTTTTCCTCTTTAAGCCATTTACTTAGAAGTTTTGCAATAAGCTCAGGACTTTCTTCAGAAACTTCTAATATTTTTTTGTATATAGGTTCCCTTTCAATTCTAAGTTCTTCCATCTCCTTTTCATGCATGGCGTATATCCCAGCTGCAGCTTCCGGAGATATACCAGGGATAGGTGCTGTTATCTCTTTCTCTTTTTTCTTTTTCTTTAAAATGAAGAAAAGAATCCCTGCCAGAACAAGTATAAGGAATATAATCCCACCTGCTATTATAAGGTTCATTTTCTCTTTTTCTTCAGCATAAGGGAAAAACTCTTCAGCTGCTGCTTTAGAGAATGGAACACTAACTACTGTTATTTTATCTCCCCTTTCAGGGTTAAAACCAACCACACTTTCAACAAGTGCTTTGTACTGTTCAAGCTCCTCTTTTGACAGGGGAACAAACTTTTCTACTGTTTTTCCATCTTCGGTTTTTTCTTTTATGTACTTTCCATCTAAGAGAACCCCAACTGTAACCCTTTTTATCCTGAAAATTGGTTTTTCTGTATCTACCAGCGTTTTTGTTACATCGTAGTTCTTTGTTATATCTTTTTTGCTTCTTTGGGTTCTTTCAGAGGCTGTTGCTCCCTGAACAACTGGTGGAACATTTGTTGCTGTCCCAGGAGCTCCTGCTGGAGGAGTTTTTACCCCCTGCTCATTTTCCTGAATTTTCCTTTCACTTACAACCGCAGTTCTATCTGGATCGTAAATCTCTTCCCTTTGTCGGAAATTCCCAACCTCTATATCTACAGAAGCTTTCACTGCTACTTTATCAGGACCAAGGGCTTTTGATAAGATGGCATAAACATTTTTCTCTATCTGCTTCTCAAGCTTTCTTTTAATCTCTATTGTTTTCCCTGTTTCTAACTTATCTTCCTCAAGGATATCAGATAGAACCCTTCCTTTATTATCAACAACAGTAACATTTTCAGGTTTTAGCCTTGGAACAGCGTGGGAAACAAGAAACACAATAGCCTTAATCTGTTCTTTTGTCAGTTCCCTTCCTGGCCATAATTTAACAACAACAGAGGCCTTTGGCTCATCTGTTTCCCTGATAAATATACTTTCCTTAGGAAGAGCAATATTTACCCTTGCACTCTGAACAGCGTCTATTTCCCTTATAGTCCTGGCAAGTTCCCCTTCCAAAGCCCTGAGGTAATTTATATTTTCCTGAAAATGGGTTATTCCCATTTTAGGTTCTTCAAAAATTTCAAATCCAACAGTCTGACTTGAAGGAAGTCCTTTAGCAGCCAGTTTTAAACGAATTTCATAAACCTTGTCCTTTGGGACAAGAATAATGCTTCCATCACCTTCTACCTTGTATGGAATGTGTTCCTCTTGAAGAACAGAGAGAATGCTTCCTGCATCATCTGGATTTAAATGGGTGTATAAAACAGCATAATCCTCTTTTGAAAATGTTTTTACTGCAACAAATCCAAGTAAAGATATAAGAAGCAATCCTGATAAAACAATAGCAATATTTCTGACGGATATAAAATTTCTTATATTTTCAGGTAGCTTATTTTTTATGTCCTCTAGGTTCAACTAATTCACTCTCCCTTTATATTAGACTTGCATTCTCATTATTTCCTGATAACTCTCTAAAGCCTTATTTCTTATCTCTGTTATTAATCTCAAAGATATATCTGATTTTGATATTTGATATAGAAGCTGCTGCATATTTTCAACATTTCCTTCAGCCAGTTTTTTTTCTGCTTCCTTTGCAGTTAAAAGATCCTTATTAACATCACTTATAAAATCAATAAGGATATCCTTAAAATCTTTTGTATCTTTTTTTTCTATTTGTGCAGGAAAAACCCAGTGGTTATTATCTATTTTATTTATTCTCATCTTCACTCTCCCTTGATTTTATTAAACTTTTAATAAATCTATTGTTTTTATAAGCATGTCCTTATGGGTATTGAAGGCTGTGAGGTTTGCCTCATAACTTCTGATGGCAGACATCATATCTACCATCTCTTTAATAGGATCAACATTAGGGTAGTATACATATCCGTTTTCATCAGCATCAGGGTTTCCTGGTTCATATTTTGCCCTTAAAGGGGAATTATCAGCTATAACCTTAGAAACTCTAACCTTATAAATAGGGTTTCCATTTTCCTGCTGCTCCAGAACAGTTTCAAATACAGGTATTTTTCTTCTGTAAGGATTTCCTGTTCCATCGTTTGTAGAATTTACGTTTGCAAGATTACTTGATGCAATATCTATCCTGACCCTCTGGGCCTGCATTCCTGTTATTGAAACCTCAAGTCCCTTAAACAGCATAGAACTCTCCACCTGATAACTTTTTGTACTTATCATTTCGTTAATAATTTTTACAACTTAAGTATAAGAAAAAAGACAAAATTTCACAATATAAACTATTAAAAATCCACTGTATTTATGAACAGTTTATTCTTCCAATATTTTTACAATAACTTTTCTATCCCTGGGACCGTCAAACTCGGCAAAGAAAATACCCTGCCATGTTCCAAGCATAAGTTTACCGTTTTTTATAGGAACAAAGGTATTTGTTCCTACTAAAACAGACTTTATATGTGCAGCTGCATTACCCTCTATATGCTTATAGTTATCTTCCCATGGAATAAGCTTCTCAAGGGTCTGTTCTATATCCCATTTAACATCAGGATCTGCATTTTCGTTTATAAAAATACCTGCTGTTGTGTGGGGAACGTACAAATAGCATATACCTTCTTTAACCCCTGATTCATCAACAATTTCCTGAACAGCATCAGTTATATCCTCAAAATGGGTTCTCTTCTGGGTAACAACTTCCAGATATCTAAGCATACTTCACAGCCTCCTTGGTAGATTTTGATATAATCTTAATTAAATTTTATGCATTTTGGAGAAATATGGAATGAACAGCAAAAAAATTATCGGGATTATTTTAGCTGTTATTATAGCAGCCGTTTCTTATTTTGTAGAAGAAAAGTTCCTTAAAAAAGAAGAAACTTCTTCTCATCAAACATCTAAAAAAACCCAGCAGGTTTCCAGAGAGGTTATCCCTCCTGGGGAGTACATAGCAAAAGTTGAAAGAATAGCAGATGGGGATACACTGACAGTTAGATTAGAAGATGGGCGTCTGGCAAAGTTAAGATTACTGTGGATAGACACCCCAGAAAAAAACGAAGGATACAAACTTCTAAAAGATGTTGAAAAATGCGGAACATCAAAGAAAAAGATGAGGGAAGCTGGTTTAAAAGCAACAGCCTATGCAAAGAGAAATTTTCACAAAGGGGATAGGGTAAAGGTAAAGATAGAGGGACAGGGACATTTTAAAAGGTATCTTGCCTTGATATGGAATAAAAAGGGGGAGTTGTATAATGAAGAGATCATAAAAGATGGTTATGCCTGTATATACAGGAAAGCAAAATACCCTAAATATCTTGAGAAACTCCTTGATGAAGCTAAAAGAAAAAGAAGGGGTTTATGGAGGGATTATTACGATATAATGAACTGCCTGTGCTATGGAAATTAAGCATATATATCTATGATTTTACCTTTTTCCCTGTACATAAGGAATTTTTTTTCTTTTTTCTCTTCTTCCTTTTTCTTTTTTTTCAACCTCTGGTAAAGGTGTTTTTCATTTTTTTCGTCGGTTACAGGTTTTATAGAAGTAACCTCTTCTGTTTTGATTTCCATAGCCTAAACCTCTAACCACAGATTTAACTGTTAATTTAAACAAAAGGACTTATTTTTTCAACAAAATAACAAATTTTGACATACCAGTATTTGTTTTTTTGCAAAAATACAATATTTTTATATAGTCCTATAATAAAAACAGGTTTAATGTTGTGCCTTTAAAAACCGAATAGTAAAATGGCATAAAATTTGATTAAAATCAATAACAGCTGAGGCGGTAAAAATTAAATTAATGAGATTGACAATAAAAATATGTTTATAATAAAATCTATAATAGGGATACTATAAAAATTTTATTAAGGAGGTTTCAGGATGAAGAAAGTAGTAGGTTTAGCAGCAGCAGGACTCTTAGCAGCAGGTATAGCTAACGCTGGAACGTTAACTGTTGCAAACTCAGACATTGTACTATATGGAGGAGTTTCTGCATCTTATGACTGGCAAGATACTGACCATGCTCCTGCACCAGCTCCAAGTGAAAACAATGATACATTCAGAGTATCATCTTTTGCTATTGGTTTAATGAAAAAAGCGGATGCTAACAGCCCAATAGGATTTAATGCAGCTTTTGCATCTTTTGCAGTTCCAACAGTTGTTGCATCTCCAGAGTTTGTTAACGATAACAACCTTATAAAGTATGGAAAAACATCAGAATTCAAACCTTGGCTTGCATATGCAACAATTGCTCCAGTAGAAGGTCTTTCTATTGATGCAGGTTTACTCTGGTCTAAATATGGTGAAGCTCCACTTACAATTTTAAACAGACATTACAACAGAGGAGCATTATTTGTTCTCTTTAAGCCTGTTCTCTTTGCAGGAGCAAGGGCAACTTATGATCTTGGAATCGCTGAAGTTTACGCTGGTTACAACCAGGGCGGTGGTTTATTCCAACAGAATGTTACAGACGCATGGGAAGCTGGTATTGCATTTAATCTAAAAGACCTTATTGGTTATGGTGGAAAGGTTGCTTTACATACATATGATGAAGCACAGGGAAGAAACTTCTATACCCTCTGCACACATGTAGATTTCGGAATAATTGAAAGTGGTATCCAGTTCTCCTACATGAACAAAGATGATGCTATAGATACTCCAACTAAAGATGACAACATGTGGGGTATTGCCCTCAACATAAACATAGATCTTTTAGATGCACAGATTGCAAATGTTACATTCCCAATTAGAGTTGAGTATGTTGATTTAGATCTTCAAGAAGATGATAAACTCTGGACATTTACAATTACTCCAACATGGAAGCCAACTGCAAACACATTTGCTAGAGTTGAATTTGCTTACACATCTGCTGATGCTAATCTCTTTGTAGATGTTGATGACGCTACTGCTGATGACACAAGAACTTCCCTTGCATTTGAAGCAGGATTCTTATTCTAAAGAAATCTACCAGGGGCATCTTGAAGATGCCCCTTTTTATTTATGAAGGAAATCAAAGAGATAGAAGCTTTTCTCAGGGAAATAAAAAAATCAAATATCTTTTTAACCCCAAAAGAAAAAATCTTTATAAAACATCTTTTAAAGGAAGGCTTACAATTAAAGGAGATAAAAGCCCATATCAAAAAGGAACTTAAAAAATATCCCCCAGAAAAAAGAAAAAAGATACCTCTGGATTTCCTCTTAAAGGATATCAATCAAAAGTCAAAAAAAAGACCCAAAACCTCCTTAAAACGGCAAAACACAGAGAATAAAATGTATATGATATGGAAATCATATTTAACAGAGCATAATATACCACTTGAAATTCTCAGTGGTATAGAAAAATTGGACAATCTAACCCATTTAGAGATAAAGGGAAAAGTTATTAATTATCTATGGAAGAATATATCCCAGGAAGAAAAGGAAAAAATAAAAAGGGAAGCCTTATTGAAAATAAAGAAAAATTATTTAATTTCAAAAGTAGATAAAGAGATTTTAAAAAGCTATATTGCAAAGATATTAGAAGAGAAATACAACATACCAGACTAAGGAGGGCTAAAAATGGAAAAAAGAATAGAACTATCAAAGGAAGTTGTTGAGAATTTGAAAAAGAAAAAGGGATATCTGGCTATAGTAAAAGAAGCTATAAGAAAGGCGAAACCTGATTTTAAATTTGCAGGTGCAACGGTTTATGAGTTAGGGGAAGAACATATACTTGTGTTATTTTTAGACGAAGAGGAAAATCCTTTAGGGGATATGCTTATAGACATCAAAAAAGATATAGTTTTCACTGATCCAAACCAGTTTAAAGTAAAAATAGAAACAACTCCCCAGGGCATGGAACACTATAAACTCTGGGAAGGAAATAGATACTTTGAAGGTAAAGCTACACTTCTGACACCCTGGTTATCGTATAACGAGGTGTTCAATTGAAAAAATATTGAAAGTTTCAATATAATAAAGTTACCTGCCTGAGTGGCGGAATTGGCAGACGCGGGGGACTCAAAATCCCCTGCCCGCAAGGGCGTGCGGGTTCGACTCCCGCCTCAGGCATTCCCTTTAAAATGCCCATCAAGAAAATTTCTTAAACAAAGTTTTTTTATTCACTTCTATATAGATTTTGAGATTAAAAGTAAAAACCATAATAGTTTATATAATTAACGTTGTTAAACGATTGATGGAAAAAATTCCTGAATTAAAATAAAAATAAATAAAATAAAAATAAAGAAGATAAAACAAAATTTATAAAAGTTGGGGTTTAAAATTGAGTAATACTTTCCAAGAATGTTTCCTAGCTTTTATAGATGTGTTAGGTATAAAAAATCTTTTAAGAAATTTTGATGAAAACTTAGATTTAGTTAAAAATCTTATAGATATCCTTAAGATAAATCGCAAATTTGAAACAGGAACTAAATTAACAAGTAGAGGTAAAATTGAAATTAGAAGCTGGTATTTTTCTGATAGCTTTGTCTTTATGATGAAAAAGGAAGAGAATGAAGAGAATTTACCTCAACTTCTTTTTATTATTAGATTTTTACAAGACATGTTTTGGAAAAATGGGTTTCTCTTAAGAGGTTCTATTATTCTTGATGAAATGTATTTCCCTAAAGAAAATGAAAATGTTCTTTTAGGAAAAGGAATAATTAATGCTTATGAACTTGAAAGTAAAATCGCAATTTACCCAAGAATAATTCTAGATGATAATCTTTATAAATTCATAGAAGAAAAAGACTTACAGGCATATCCTTTTGGAAAAAAGGGTGTTAAATTAAAAGAATTAATAAAAGAAGATAAAGATAGCATTAAATTTCTTGATTTGTTAAATCCAAATATTCTTAGGGCTAAGAATGAAAAAATTAGAACACAAAATAAAAGTTTTTCGATATTTGGGAATTATAATGATGAAAATAATTTTGAAATGATAAAGGAAACAGTTAACAAAATGATAAAAAATGTATTAGATGATTGTCAATCAGATACAAAAATTAGACAAAAATATAAATGGTTAAAATCCTATTTAGAAGAAGTTGAAAAAGAGAGTGGGTGAAATGGTAAGCAATATACTTGAAGATTGGGAAATCAGAGAGTTGGGAGAAATTTCTATTAGTTTAAATTACAAAAGGATACCTTTGTCTTTTTAAGAAAAAACGGGCACGGAAAATATAGAATTTAAAATCTAGGAAAAATAATATAAACCAAATTCAAACTGTATAAAATTTGACACAAAATAATTTATGTATAAATTTATCTGTATAATTTAATAAAAAGGTGGTTAATAATGAAAGTTAAAAGCAGAAAAGTTAGAAAAAATATAACTCTTTCTAAAGAAACAGAAGAAAAATTAAAAGAACTTGCAAAAATAGAGAAAAAATCCCAAAGCGAGCTAATAGAAGAACTTATAGAGAATGTTTATAAAGAAATAGAAAAAAAGAAAAAGTTAGAAGCTCTAAAAAGGATAAAAGAAAGAAGAAAATACTTCAAAGGAATAGACCCTAATATTACTATCCAAAAAATCAAGGAGCAAATGGGAAGTGAACTATAAAAGAGTATTTGTAGATGGAAATGTTATTTTAGATTATTTCCTAAAAGATAGACCATTTAGCAAATATTCAGAAAAAGCTATTGATTACCTTGTAGAAAATAATATTTATCTTCTAACAAGCTGTGATTTGATAACAACTGTTTATTATGTTTTAGGCAAAGAAGATAAACTTCAGGCTCTATATAATATTAAAGATGCAACCGAATTTTTTTATATTATTCCATTCTCAAATTATGAAACCAAAAAAGCTATAGAATTAATGCAAAAAGACAAAAACTTTAAAGATTTAGAAGATACACTTCAGTATGTTTTAGCAAAAGAAAATGAATGTGATTTAATTTTATCAAATGACGATAATTTTTATTCACCAGATATTAAAAAGATAAATACAAAAGATTTTGTAGAAAAGTTAGTATGAGCACAATAACAGAAGACAACTTAGTAGAACAACCAGCTTTAGAATGGTTAAAAGGGGAAGGTTGGGATTATATACATGCAAATCAACTAATCCCTGAAAATGAAGAAAGAGAAAGTTTATCAGATGTAATATAAAAAAATAGATTTTTTTTAAAGTATATCAAAAATAAATCCACACATTCCCAAAGACACATTAAGAGAAGTCTATGATAGACTTTTATCAATAGCTCAACCCAGCTTAGAACATACAAATTTAAATTTTCACAAAATACTTATAAATGGTGTTCCTGTTGAATACAAAGACAGTAAAGGTAATATAAAAACGGACATTGTTAAACTTATAGATTTTAAAAGTCCAGAAAATAATCAATTCTTAGCTACGAACCAGTTTGTAGTAAAGGAAGCTAATAAAGATGGAGTTAGATTTGATATTGTTTTATTCATAAATGGACTGCCAGTTGTATTATTTGAACTGAAAAATCTTACAGTTTCTATAAAAGATGCATATAGACAAATCCAAAACTACAAACAACTTGCACCACAGATTTTTTATTATAACGAGATATTATCAATAAGTAATCTTTTAGAAACAAGAATAGGAAGCCTAACAGCCCCTTATGATAGATTTTCAAAATGGAGAGGAATTAACGATAAATATGATTA